>NZ_JAJSYW010000024.1:0-46309 GCF_036815005.1 Streptomyces sp. IBSBF 2435
GGACAGGGGCGAGGTAGGGTCGGGGGTGGTCGGGGACATCCCATATTTCGCAGCCGGAGTGGATTCCGGCGACTGAGCGAGGAGATCGGTTCGTGACGATCCGGGTAGGCATCAACGGCTTCGGCCGCATCGGGCGTAACTTCTTCCGCGCCGCCCTGGAGCAGGGCGCGGACATCGAGATCGTGGCTGTCAACGACCTGGGTGACACCGCGACCACGGCGCACCTGCTGAAGTACGACACCATTCTGGGACGCCTCAAGGCCGAGGTCACCCACACCGCGGACTCCATCACGGTCGACGGCAAGACGATCAAGGTGCTGGCCGAGCGCGACCCCTCCGCGATCGCGTGGGGCGAGCTGGGCATCGACATCGTCATCGAGTCGACCGGCATCTTCACCAAGGCGGCCGACGCCGCCAAGCACATCGCGGGCGGTGCCAAGAAGGTCATCATCTCGGCGCCCGCCACCGACGAGGACATCACCATCGTCATGGGCGTCAACCAGGACGCGTACGACCCGGCGAACCACAACATCATCTCGAACGCCTCGTGCACCACGAACTGTGTGGCGCCGATGGCGAAGGTGCTGCTGGAGAACTTCGGCATCGTCAAGGGCCTGATGACCACGGTCCACGCGTACACCAACGACCAGCGGATCCTGGACTTCCCGCACAAGGACCTGCGCCGCGCCCGTGCCGCCGCGGAGAACATCATCCCGACCACCACCGGCGCCGCCAAGGCCACCGCGCTGGTCATCCCGCAGCTCAAGGGCAAGCTGGACGGCATCGCGATGCGCGTCCCGGTCCCCACAGGCTCGGTCACCGACCTGGTGGTCGACCTGGAGCGCGAGGTCACCAAGGACGAGGTCAACGCCGCGTTCCTGAAGGCCTCGCAGGGCCAGCTCAAGGGCCTGCTGGACTACACCGAGGACGCGATCGTGTCGTCGGACATCGTCAACTGGCCGGCCTCCTGCACCTTCGACTCGTCGCTGACCATGGTCCAGGGCAAGACGGCCAAGGTCATCGGCTGGTACGACAACGAGTGGGGCTACTCCAACCGCCTGGTGGACCTGACGGTCTTCGTCGGCGGCCAGCTCTGACCGGGTGACCGGCAGCCAGTAGCCGACACCGCGCACAGCGATGCAAGAGACAGGGTCCGGGGGGGGGGGGGGGGGGGGGGCGGGGGGGGGGGGGGGGGGGGGGGGGGGGGGGGGGGGGGNCCCCCCCCGCCCCCCCCCCCGCCCGCGGGCCCGCCGCGCCCCCCCCCCCCCCCCCCCCCGGACCCTGTCTCCGTGCCAGCCCACTCGTAGCAGACCGGAGATACCGCAGAAGATGAAGACGATCGACGACCTCATCGGCCAGGGGCAGGTGGCGGGCAAGCGGGTGTTCGTCCGCGCCGACCTGAACGTGCCGCTGGACGGGCAGACCATCACCGACGACGGCCGGATCCGGGCCGCCGTACCGACCATCACCAAGCTCGCCGAGGCCGGCGCCCGGGTGATCGTCGCCTCGCACCTGGGCCGCCCCAAGGGCGAGCCCGACCCGCAGTTCTCGCTCGCGCCGGTCGCCGCGCGGCTGGGCGAGCTGCTGGGCCATGACGTGGCGTTCGCCGCCGACACGGTCGGCGACAGCGCGCGCGCCGCCGTGGCGGGCCTGGCGGACGGCCAGGTCGCGCTGCTGGAGAACCTGCGCTTCAACGCAGGCGAGACCGCCAAGGACGACGCCGAGCGCGGCGCCTTCGCCGACCGGCTCGCCGAGCTGGCCGACATCTACGTCGGCGACGGCTTCGGCGCGGTGCACCGCAAGCACGCCTCGGTCTACGACCTGCCGGCCCGGCTGCCGCACGCGGCGGGCGGTCTGATCGCCACCGAGGTCGGGGTGCTCAAGAAGCTCACCGAGGACGTCTCGCGGCCGTACGCGGTGGTGCTGGGCGGCTCCAAGGTCTCCGACAAGCTCGGGGTGATCGACCACCTGCTGGAGAAGGCCGACCGGATCCTGGTCGGCGGCGGCATGGTCTTCACCTTCCTCAAGGCCCAGGGCCACGAGGTGGGCAAGAGCCTGCTCCAGGAGGACCAGCTCCCCGTCGTGCGCGACTACCTGGAGCGGGCCAAGGCCAAGGGCGTGGAATTCGTGCTGCCGGTCGACGTGGTCGGCGCCACCGAATTCCCCGACCTCAAGACGAAGGCGCCGTCCTCGCCGGTCACCTCGGCCGTGGACGCCATCCCCGCCGATGTCATCGGCCTGGACATCGGCCCCGAGTCCCGCAAGCTCTTCGCCGCCAAGCTGGCGGACGCCGCCACGGTCTTCTGGAACGGCCCGATGGGCGTCTTCGAGCACCCCGACTATGCCGAGGGCACCCGCGCGGTCGCCCAGGCGCTGATCGACTCCCCGGCCTTCACGGTGGTCGGCGGCGGCGACTCGGCCGCGGCCGTCCGCATCCTGGGCTTCGACGAGAACGCTTTCGGCCATATTTCCACCGGCGGCGGCGCGAGCCTGGAATATCTCGAAGGCAAGACGCTGCCCGGCCTTGCCGCCCTGGAGGGCTGAACGATGACCGAGACCCGCACCCCGCTGATGGCGGGGAACTGGAAGATGAACCTCAACCACCTTGAGGCCATCGCCCACGTCCAGAAGCTCGCCTTCGGGCTCACCGACAAGGACTTCGCGGCCGTCGAGGTCGCCGTCCTGGTGCCCTTCACCGACCTGCGCTCCGTGCAGACCCTGGTCGACGGCGACCGGCTGAAGATCAAGTTCGGCGCGCAGGACATCTCGGCGCACGATTCGGGCGCCTACACCGGAGAGATCTCCGGGCCGATGCTGGCCAAGTTCAAGTGCAGCTACGTCGTCATCGGTCACTCCGAGCGACGGCAGTACCACGGCGAGGACGAGGAGATCGTCAACGCCAAGGTCAAGGCCGCCTACCGCAACGGCCTCACCCCGATCGTGTGCGTCGGCGAGGGCCTGGACGTCCGCAAGGCCGGGCAGCAGGTGCCGCACACCCTGGCGCAGCTGGACGGGGCGCTCAGGGACATCCCCGTCGAGCAGGCCGCCAGCATCGTGATCGCCTACGAGCCGGTCTGGGCGATCGGCACCGGCGAGGTGGCCACCCCCGAGGACGCCCAGGAGGTCTGCGGCGCGATCAGGGCACGGCTGGCCGAGCTGTACGACCAGGAGACCGCGGACAGCATCCGTATCCAGTACGGCGGCTCGGTCAAAGCGGGCAATGTGGCCGCGATCATGGCGCAGCCGGACGTCGACGGGGCCCTGGTCGGCGGCGCGGCGCTGGACGCGGAGGAATTCGTGAAGATCGTCCGCTTCCGCGACCAGTGATGTCCGGAGCGGTGTGAAGTACCCTGGCGGGGCCGAACCGTGTATACGCACGGTCGGCCCCGTGCCGTTGTCATGCAGTCGAGAGAGTTGGTCCAGCCGTGGTCATCGGGTTCTCCATCGCCCTCATCATCTTCAGCCTGCTGCTTCTGCTGCTGGTGCTGATGCACAAGGGGAAGGGCGGCGGCCTGTCGGACATGTTCGGCGGTGGCATGCAGTCCTCCGTCGGCGGTTCCTCGGTGGCCGAGCGCAACCTCGACCGGATCACCGTGGTGATCGGTCTGCTGTGGTTCACGTGCATTGTCGTGCTCGGCCTGGTGATGAAGTACCAGAACTGAGGCGCCTGCCGGATCCGCGTCGACTCCCGCGCATCCAGGGTGAACTGACGCCTCGTCGCCACCGCGGCTTACTATGGGAAGACGTCATCGGGGGGCGGGTCGTGCGCCTGCCACTGGACGGCACGTAAGGTCCCCGTAAACTGGGCGATCTCGCAGCACCATCACGCAGGGAGTTACGACCGTGGCAAGTGGCAACGCGATCCGTGGCAGTCGGGTCGGAGCGGGGCCGATGGGAGAGGCCGAGCGCGGCGAGTCCGCGCCGCGCCTCCGCATCTCCTTCTGGTGCTCCAACGGGCATGAGACCCAGCCGAGCTTCGCCAGCGACGCGCAGATCCCGGAGACCTGGGACTGCCCGCGCTGCGGCTTCCCGGCCGGCCAGGACGAGGAGAACCCGCCGGCGCCGCCGCGGACCGAGCCGTACAAGACCCACCTCGCCTACGTGCGCGAGCGGCGCTCCGCGGCGGACGGCGAGGCGATCCTCGCCGAGGCGCTGGCGAAGCTGCGCGGCGAGATCTGACCGCGCGGCGCGTCCGCCGCCACGTCCACTCCTCCCGGGTGCCGGGCCCTCGTTCCGCAGCATCATCAATTAGCGTTGATCCTGCAGCGAGGACGAGGAGAAGTGGACTGATGTCCGTAACCAACGCGCAGGGCCATAACCGTCTTGACCAGCGCCCCGAATGGCATGCGCTCGGCAAGCACCGTGAGGAAGCGGCGGGCACTCACCTGCGGGAGCTGTTCGACGCCGACCCCGGCAGGGCCGGCCGCTACACCCTCCAGGTGGGGGATCTCCACCTGGACTACTCCAAGCACCTGGTGACCGACGAGACGCTGCGGCTGCTGCGCGAACTGGCCGCGGCGACCGGCGTGTTCGAGCTGCGCGACGCGATGTTCCGCGGCGAGAAGATCAACACCACCGAGGACCGCGCGGTGCTGCACACCGCGCTGCGCGCCCCGCAGTCCGCGACGATCGAGGTCGACGGCTACAACGTCGTACCGGCCGTGCACGCGGTGCTCACCAAGATGGGCGTCTTCGCGGACCGCATCCGCTCCGGCGAGTGGACCGGCCACACCGGCAAGCGGATCAGGAACATCGTCAACATCGGCATCGGCGGCTCCGACCTCGGCCCCGCCATGGCCTACGACGTGCTGCGCTCCTACACCGACCGCGGTCTGACCGTGCGGTTCGTGTCCAACGTCGACGGCGCCGACCTGCACGAGGCGGTGCGGGACCTGGACGCGGCCGAGACGCTGTTCATCATCGCGTCCAAGACCTTCACCACCATCGAGACCATCACCAACGCCACCTCGGCCCGGCAGTGGCTGCTCGGACAGCTCGGCGCCGGGGACGAGGCGGTGGCCAAGCACTTCGTGGCGCTGTCCACGAACGCCGAGAAGGTCACCGAGTTCGGCATCGACCCGACGAACATGTTCGAGTTCTGGGACTGGGTCGGCGGCCGCTACTCCTACGACTCGGCCATCGGCCTGTCGCTGATGCTGGCGATCGGCCCTGACGCCTTCCGGGACATGCTGGCCGGCTTCCACCTGGTCGACGAGCACTTCAGGACCGCGCCGCCGGAGCGCAACGCCCCGCTGCTGATGGGGCTGCTCGGCGTCTGGTACGGCGGTTTCCACGATGCCCAGTCGCACGCGGTGCTGCCGTACAGCCACTACCTGAGCAAGTTCACCGCGTATCTCCAGCAGCTCGACATGGAGTCCAACGGCAAGTCCGTCGACCGCGACGGCAACCCGGTGGCCTGGCAGACCGGGCCCGTGGTGTGGGGTACGCCGGGCACCAACGGGCAGCACGCGTACTACCAGTTGCTGCACCAGGGCACCAAGCTCGTCCCGGCGGACTTCATCGGCTTCGCGCAGCCGCTGGCCGAACTCGGGCCGCTGGCCGGGCAGCACGACCTGCTGATGGCCAACTTCTTCGCGCAGACCCAGGCGCTGGCCTTCGGCAAGACCCCCGACGAGGTCAGGGCGGAGGGCGTCCCCGAGGAACTGGTCCCGCACAAGACCTTCCGCGGCAACCACCCGACGACGACGATCCTCGCGAGCAGGCTGACCCCTTCGGTGCTGGGGCAGCTCATCGCGCTCTACGAGCACAAGGTGTTCGTGCAGGGCGCGATCTGGAACATCGACTCCTTCGACCAGTGGGGCGTCGAGCTGGGCAAGGTGCTCGCCAAGCGGGTCGAGCCGGCCCTGAGCGAGGGCGCGCAGGTGCCGGGCCTGGACCCGAGCACCCAGCACCTGGTGGCCCGGTACCGCGAGCTGCGCGGGCGCTGAGCACGGCTCAGGGGCGCGGGGAACCGTCGTGGCGACCCGCGCCCCTGCGGGGCCGGTCGCGCGGTTCCCCGCGCCCCTGACAGGGCGCCTTGACGCAGCCCTACGAGGACGCGACCGGGTACAGGTCGCGCGGCAGCTTCGCCGCCGCGGCCCGGTCCAGCAGCCACAGGGTGCGGGAGAGCCCCTGGGCGCCCGAGGCGGGCGCCTGGAGCTCTCCGGGAGCGGACAGGGCCAGGGCCACCGCTCCGGCCTTGTCCTCGCCCGCAGCGAGCAGCCACACCTCGTGGGCCGCCCTGATGGCCGGCAGCGTCAGCGAGATGCGGACGGGCGGCGGCTTGGGGGCGCCGCGGACGCCGATCACCGTACGGGTCCGCTCCCGCACCCCGGGGTGTTCGGGGAAGAGCGAGGCGACATGGGTGTCCGGGCCGACGCCGAGCATCAGCACGTCGAAGGCCGGCACCCGGCCGTGTCCCTCCGTCCCCGCGGCGGCGGCCAGCTCCGCCGCGTAGGCCTCGGCCGCCGCGTCCACGTCGGAGCCGTACGGACCGTCGGAGGGCGCCATCGGGTGCACCCTGGCGGGGTCCACCGGGACGGCGTCCAGCAGCGCGGCGGCCTGTGTGACATTGCGCTCCGAGTCGCCGTCCGGCAGGAACCGCTCGTCGCCCCACCACACGTCCAGGCGCGCCCAGTCCACCGCGTCGCGCGCGGGGGACTCGGCGAGCGCGGTCAGCAGGGCGTTGCCGTTGCGCCCGCCGGTGAGCACCACAGAGGCGGTGCCCCTGGCGGCCTGGGCGTCCACGATCCGGGTGATCAGCCGGGCCGCGGCGGCGCGCGCCATCAGTTCCTTGTCGCGGTGGACGACGACCTGGGGAGTGCTCACTTCGACGTCGCCGCCTTGCCTCCCGAGGCCGCCTTCTTCGCGGCCGACGGCGTCGCACGGGCGGCGGCGGTCGGGCTGCCGTTCGCGCCCTTGGTGTCCCTGGCGGTGCTGATCAGGTGCTTGACCCCGAACTGCACCGTGGCGCGGTATATGTCGTCGGGGTCGAGCCTGCGCAGCTCCTCCGCGATCAGCTCGGCGGTCTCCCGCCGCTTGAGCGCCACGTGCCGGTCCGGCTGTCCCGGCACCGACAGCTCGGCGAGCCGGCCGTCGGAGCGGTCCAGGCAGATGTCGCCCGCGCTGGTGAACAGGCGTACCGCGGTGATGCCGGGGCCGTCGGAGACCTTGCGCTCCACGTCGACGCCCAGCCGGTCGGCGAGCCACAGCGCGAGCAGCTCGGTGCTCGCGTTGTACGCCTCGCCCTCCACAGAGGCCGAGGTGATCGCGGAGTGCTTCTGGTCCAGGGCCGCCGCCAGCATCGAACGCCACGGGGTGATCCGGGTCCAGGCCAGGTCGGTGTCGCCCGGCAGGTAGGAACCGGCCCGGACCTCGATCGAGCCGACCGGGTCCTCGGCCGAGGACGCGTCGGTGATACGGCGCTGGGCGAGCCGCCCCAGCGGGTCGGCACCGGGCTTGTCCGGTGCCTGGTCCGGCCACCAGCACACCACCGGCGCGTCCGGCAGCAGCAGCGGCAGTACGACGGACTCGGAGTGGTTGGCCAGCTCGCCGTGCATCCGCAGCACCACGGTCTCGCCGGTGCCCGCCTCGGCGCCCACCACCACCTCGGCGTCGAGCCGGGCGCCGGCCCGCTCCCTGGGGGAGCGGCCCGGGCGCTTGATGACGACCAGGATGCGCGAGGGGTGCTCGCGCGACGCCTCGTGCGCCGACTTGAGCGCGTCGTAGGCGCTGCCCTCGTCGGTGACGATGACCAGGGTCAGCACCATCCCGACCGCGGGGGTGCCGATGGCCCGCCGGGCGTCGATCAGCCCGGCGTTGATACGTGCGGACGTGGTGTCCGTCAGGTCGATCTTCATGGCCGGCGCCAGCTCCTGCCGTCTCGTGCGAGCATCTCGTCCGCCTCGGCCGGGCCCCAGGTGCCGGACGCGTACTGCGCGGGCTTGCCGTGCTTGTCCCAGTAGGCCTCGATCGGGTCGAGTATCGTCCAGGACAGCTCGACCTCCTGATGCCGCGGGAAGAGATTCGCGTCGCCGAGCAGCACGTCGAGGATCAGCCGCTCGTACGCCTCGGGGCTGGACTCGGTGAAGGACTCCCCGTAGGCGAAGTCCATCGTCACGTCCCGCACCTCGGTGGAGGTGCCCGGCACCTTGGAGCCGAACCGCACGGTCACGCCCTCGTCCGGCTGCACCCGGATGACCAGGGCGTTCTCGCCCAGCTCTTCGGTGGCGCCGGATTCGAAGGGCAGATACGGCGCCCGCTTGAAGATCACCGCGATCTCGGTGACCCGGCGGCCGAGGCGCTTGCCGGTGCGCAGGTAGAACGGCACCCCGGCCCAGCGGCGGTTGTTGATCTCCAGCTTCACGGCCGCGTAGGTGTCGGTCTTGGACTTGGGGTCGATCCCGTCCTCCTCCAGGTAGCCGAGCACCTCCTCGCCGCCCTGCCAGGCGTGCGCGTACTGCCCGCGCACGGTGTGCTTGCCGAGGTCGTCGGGCAGCACGACCGCGCCCAGCACCTTGAGCTTCTCCGCGGTGAGCGCCTTGGGGTGGAAGGAGCCGGGCTCCTCCATCGCGGTCAGCGCCAGCAGCTGGAGCAGGTGGTTCTGTATCACGTCACGGGCCGCGCCGATGCCGTCGTAGTAGCCGGCCCGGCCGCCGATGCCGATGTCCTCGGCCATCGTGATCTGCACGTGGTCGACGTAGGACCGGTTCCAGATCGGCTCGTACATGGTGTTGGCGAAGCGCAGCGCCAGGATGTTCTGGACCGTCTCCTTGCCCAGGTAGTGGTCGATCCTGAAGACCTCGTTGGGCGGGAAGACGTCGTGCACGATCCGGTTGAGGTCCTGGGCGCTGGCCAGGTCGTGGCCGAACGGCTTCTCGATGACGGCACGCCGCCACGACTCGCCGGTGCCCTGCGACAGCCCGTGCTTCTTGAGCTGCTGCACCACGTTGGGGAAGAACTTCGGCGGCACCGACAGGTAGAAGGCGAAGTTGCCGCCGGTGCCGCGGGCCTTGTCCAGCTCGTCGATGGTCGACTTCAGCGTCTCGAACGCGGTGTCGTCGTCGAAGTCGCCCTGCACGAAGCGGCAGCCCTCGGCGAGCTGCTGCCACACCTCCTCGCGGAAGGGGGTGCGCGCGTGCTCCTTGACGGCGTCGTGCACCTCCTGCGCGAAGTCCTCGTTCTCCCACTGCCTGCGGGCGAAGCCGACCAGGGCGAAGCCCGGCGGCAGCAGCCCGCGGTTGGCGAGGTCGTAGACGGCCGGCATCAGCTTCTTGCGGGACAGGTCGCCCGTCACGCCGAAGATGATCAGGCCGGACGGGCCGGCGATCCGCGGCAGCCGGCGGTCCAGCGGGTCCCGCAGCGGGTTGCCGGAGCCGACAGGGGTGTCAGTGCTCACCTCAGGCCTCCGAAGGAGCGAGCCGTTCGAGTTCCGCCTTGGTGGAGTCCAGCAGTTCCTTCCAGGCCGTCTCGAACTTCTCGACGCCCTCGTCCTCCAGCAGCTGGACGACGTCGTCGTACGAGATGCCGAGCGCCCCGATGGCGTCCAGCTCGGCCTGCGACTGCTCGTACGTCCCGCGGATGGTGTCGCCGGTGACCTCGCCCTGCTCGGCGGTGGCCTCCAGGGTGGCTTCCGGCATCGTGTTCACGGTGTTCGGCGCGACCAGCTCGGTGACGTAGAGAGTCGGGGAGTAGGCCGGGTCCTTGACGCCGGTCGACGCCCACAGCGGGCGCTGCCGGTTCGCTCCGGCCTTCTCCAGCGCCAGCCAGCGCTCGGAGCCGAAGACCTCCTCGTACGCCTGGTAGGCCAGCCGCGCGTTGGCGACCGCGGCCTTGCCCTTGAGGGCCTTGGCCTCGTCGGAGCCGATCTTCTCCAGCCGCTTGTCGATCTCGGTGTCCACCCGGGACACGAAGAAGGACGCCACCGAGAAGATCCGCGACAGGTCCAGGCCGCCGGCCTTGGCCTTCTCCAGACCGGTCAGGTAGGCGTCCATCACCTCGCGGTAGCGCGCGAGGGAGAAGATCAGCGTGACGTTGACGCTGATGCCGCGGGAGGTGACGTCGGCGATGGCCGGCAGGCCCGCCTTCGTCGCCGGGATCTTGATCAGTGTGTTCGGCCGGTCCACCAGCCACGCCAGCTGCTTGGCCTCGGCGATGGTCGCCCGGGTGTTGTGCGCCAGCCGCGGGTCCACCTCGATCGACACCCGCCCGTCACGGCCGTCGGTGGCGTCGAAGACCGGGCGGAAGACGTCCGCCGCGTCCCGGACGTCGGCGGTGGTGATCATCCGCACCGCCTCGTCGGGGGTCAGGCCGCGCGAGGCGAGGTCGGTGAGCTGCGCGTCGTATCGCTCGTCGCCTGAGATGGCCTTCTGGAAGATCGACGGGTTGGTGGTGGCGCCGACCACGTGCTGCTGGTCGATCAGCTCGGCCAGGTTGCCCGACGTGATGCGCCCGCGGGACATGTCGTCCAGCCAGATCGCGACGCCTTCGTCGGAGAGGCGCTTGAGTGCGTCTGTCATGAGAGTTGCATCTCCTGATGTGTCGTGTGCCTGCGTCAGCGATCAGCGGCGGCGAGAGATTCCCGCGCCGCGGCGGCCACCGCCTCCGCGGTGAACCCGAACTCGCGGAACAGCACCTTCGCGTCCGCCGAGGCACCGAAGTGCTCAAGGCTGACGATGCGTCCCGCGTCCCCCACGAAGCGGTGCCAGGTCAGCGCGATGCCGGCCTCCACCGCGACCCGGGCCTTCACCGAGGGCGGCAGCACGCCGTCCCGGTACGCCTGGTCCTCCTGCTCGAACCACTCCACGCACGGCATCGACACCACCCGGGTGGGGATGCCCGCGGCCTGCAGCTCCTCGCGGGCGCCGACGGCCAGCTGCACCTCGGAACCGGTGCCGATCAGGATGACCCGCGCGGGCCCGCCCTCGGCCTCGAACAGCACGTAGCCGCCGCGCGCCGCGTCCTCGTTGCGCTCGTACGTCGGTACGCCCTGCCGGGTGAGCGCCAGGCCGTGCGGAGCGCCCTTGCCGAACTCCTTCGTCCAGCGCTTGAAGATCTCCCGCCAGGCGATGGCGGTCTCGTTGGCGTCCGCCGGGCGCACCACGTTCAGCCCCGGGATGGCCCGCAGCGACGCCAGGTGCTCCACCGGCTGGTGGGTCGGGCCGTCCTCGCCCAGGCCGATCGAGTCGTGCGTCCACACGTACGTCACCGGCAGGTGCATCAGCGCGGACAGCCGCACCGCGTTGCGCATGTAGTCGGAGAACACCAGGAAGGTGCCGCCGTAGACCCGGGTGTTGCCGTGCAGGGTGATGCCGTTCATCTCGGCGGCCATCGAGTGCTCGCGGATGCCGAAGTGGACCGTGCGGCCGTAACGGTTCGCGCCCGGCAGCGGGTTGCCGTCCGGCAGGAACGACGACGTCTTGTCGATCGTGGTGTTGTTCGAGCCCGCCAGGTCCGCGGAACCGCCCCACAGCTCGGGCACGACGGCGCCCAGCGCCTCCAGCACCTTGCCGGAAGCCGCCCGGGTGGCGAGGGGCTTGCCCGTCTCGAACGCCGGCAGGTGCGACTGCCAGCCCTCGGGCAGCTCGGCCGCGTCGATCCGGTCGAAGGTCGCGGCGTGCTCGGGGCTGGCGGTGCGCCAGGCGGCGAAGGACTTCTCCCACACGGCCCTGGCCTCGCGCGCGCGCTCGCTGACCGCGCGGGTGTGCGCGATCACGTCGTCGGCCACCGCGAAGTGCTGGTCGGGGTCGAAGCCGAGCACCTCCTTGGTGGCCCTGACCTCGTCCTCGCCCAGCGCCGAGCCGTGCGCGGCCTCGGTGTTCTGCGCGTGCGGGGCGGGCCAGGCGATGATCGAGCGGGCCGCGATGAAGGACGGCCGGCCGGTCTCCGCCTTGGCGGCGAGCAGCGCCGCGTACAGGGCGTGCGGGTCCAGGTCGCCGCTGGGCAGCGGCTCGACGCGCTGCACGTGCCAGCCGTACGCCTCGTAGCGCTTGACGGTGTCCTCGGACACCGCGGTCCCGGTGTCGCCCTCGATGGAGATGTGGTTGTCGTCCCACAGCAGCACCAGATTGCCGAGCTTCTGGTGCCCGGCCAGCGAGGACGCCTCGGCGGAGATGCCCTCCTGGAGGCAGCCGTCACCGGCGATAGCCCAGATGGTGTGGTCGAAAGGCGAGGTGCCCGGCTCCGCGTCCGGGTCGAACAGGCCGCGCTCGTAACGGGAGGCCATCGCCATGCCGACCGCGTTGGCGACACCCTGGCCGAGCGGGCCTGTGGTGGTCTCGACTCCGGTGGTGTGGCCGTACTCCGGGTGGCCGGGGGTGCGCGAGCCCCAGGTGCGGAAGCTTTCCAGGTCCGCCAGCTCCAGGCCGTACCCGGCCAGGTAGAGCTGGGTGTAGAGAGTCAGGCTGCTGTGGCCCGCGGAGAGCACGAAACGGTCGCGGCCGGTCCAGTCGGCGTCCGCGGGGTCGTGCCGCATGACCTTCTGGAACAGCAGGTACGCGGCAGGGGCCAGGCTCATCGCCGTGCCGGGGTGGCCGTTGCCGACCCTCTGCACGGAGTCCATGGCCAGGACGCGGGCGGTGTCGACCGCCCGTCGGTCCAGATCTGTCCAGTCAAGGTCTGCGGTGGTCGGCTGCTTGCTCACCCTGGGTCAGGGCTCCTCTCAACAAATACGTCGAAACGCGCCGGTGACGTGTGCCTACCCGACGCGGCTGAGCCTACCGCCGAGGGCGTGCACCTTTTCGATCCTGCCCCCGTACGTCCGTATTCGCCTCCCGAACCCCGTTGACGCCTGGTGAACGCGGGCCCGGCAACACGATCCACCCCCGGAAGCAGCCGGGGTATTCCCTGCGTCTAGAGTGGCGTGGTACGCGCAGGCCGCACCGTGGCCGACCCGCTGTTCCCGATGCCGGCGGCCAGGTGCTTGGCGGCCTGCTTGACTCATCTCTCTTGGGGTGTTCGTGACGGCCGTCGAATCCCGACCCGCAGGGGTCATCGGGACGGGCTCAGGTCATCGGCCGCTGCAGGCCCGTGTCATGGGGTTCGTGGCGCTGACCAAGCCGCGCATCATCGAGCTGCTGCTCATTACGACGGTCCCGGTCATGTTCCTCGCGGCCGGCGGGGTGCCCGACCTGTGGCTGGTGCTGGCGACCGTGGTCGGCGGCTATCTGTCCGCGGGCGGGGCCAACGCGCTCAACATGTACATCGACCGCGACATCGACGCACTCATGCACCGCACCGAGCAGCGTCCGCTGGTCACCGGGCTGGTCTCGCCCCGCGAGGGCCTGGTCTTCGGCATCACGCTGTCCGTGGTGTCCACGGTGTGGTTCGCGGTGCTGGTCAACCCGCTGTCCGCGGGCCTGTCGCTGACCGCGATCCTCTACTACGTCTTCGTCTACACCCTGGGTCTCAAGCGCCGCACCGCCCAGAACATCGTGTGGGGCGGTGTCGCCGGCTGCCTCCAGGTCTTCATCGGCTGGTCCGCGGTGCGCAACGAGCTGGGCTGGGCGCCGTTCGTGCTCTTCCTTGTCCTCTTCTTCTGGACGCCGCCGCACTACTGGCCGCTGTCGATGAAGGTCAAGGACGACTACGCGCGGGTCGGCGTGCCGATGCTCCCGGTGGTCGCGGGCAACCAGGTGGTGGCCCGGCAGATCGTCATCTACAGCTGGGTGATGGTGCTGACGTCGCTCACGCTGTGGTGGCCGCTGGGTGAGACGTCCTGGTTCTACCCGCTGGTCGCGGCGCTGCTCGGCGCCTTCTGGCTCAAGGAGGCGCACGGGCTGCACGCCCGGGCCAAGGCCGGCGTGACCGGCGCGAAGCTCAAGGAGATGCGGCTCTTCCACTGGTCGATCACGTACGCCACGCTGCTTTTCGTGGCCGTGGCGGTCGACCCCTTCCTCCACTAGTCCCTGCGGGCCGGCTTCCAGGGGGTTACGCCTTCCCCGGGCGCGCTGGGCTGGGGGTTCCCCTGCGGCAGGGGGTGCCCGCCCTGGAGCGCGCGGAACGGCGCGGGCAGCCCGCCACCGGCCGGTGGTCCGGAGCGGACCGGTCTGCCCCTCTGGGGCGGTGGCGACCCGCGCGGGCGGGGGCTGGGCGCGCAGTTCCCCGCGCCCCTGTAAGGCGCCGCCTTATGCAGGGAGCCCCGGCCTCGCGGCAGCGGAAAGGCGCCGCCCCACGGAGGGATCGGCCTGGAATCAGCGGGCTCAGGGGAGGGGAGGGCTACCGGTGGGTAGCATGAGCGGCATGGGTGAAGACAAGGTGGAGCGGCGCGAGCAGGCTCGCGCAAAGCGGCTGGCCCGGGAGATCCGCGGGTTCGCGAAGAAGCACGGCGGGGCCGACGCCGTCGTCGAACACCTCGGGCAGCGCGGCGCCCGCATCGTACTGGTCGGCAAGGACGGGGCATGGGGCGACCTGGTCGCACCCGCCTGCGCCACCGCCCAGGCGGCAGCCGAAACCGCGGAGGTCCCCGTGCACGGCGAATTCGGGGGCGAGCTGGCGGCCCGGCTGCGTACCGGACCGTACGAGTGGACCCGGATGGCCGGAATTCAGGTCGGCGGGCGCGCCAACACCTGACGTCACCCGCTGCCGTTAGGACCATGGCAGGGTCGTGACGGACGCAGGACGGCAAGGAGGGCGGCGGATGGCCGGGGCGCGGGGTCGCCTGGTGGACGCGTACGGCCACGGGGTCCTGCCCGGCGACCTCGGTATCGGCGCCTTCGAGGCCCTGCTGCCCGGTGCCGCGGCGCCGGGCACGACGCTGTTCGACAGCCCCGCCGGCTTCGCGGTGCGCCGCTGGTGCCCGCCGTTACTGGGCCTTGAGCCGCACTGCTCCCCGGCCCGCTATCTGGCCCGCCGCCGCGAGCTGGGCGCGTACGAGGCGGCCCGGCTGCTGCTGCGCGGCACCGGTATCCGCGCGTACCTGGTCGACACCGGCGAGCCCGGCGACCTGACGCCGCCCAAGGAGCTGGGCGCGGCGGGCAGTGCGGCGGCGTACGAGATCGTCCGGCTCGAACCGCTGGCCCAGCAGGTGGCCGATACCTCGGGCACGGTGGACTGTTTTCTGGCCAATCTCGCGGAGTCCGTGCACGGCGCCGCGCTCAGCGCCGTCGGCTTCTCCTGCGCGGCGGAAGCGCTGGTGGACGGCCCGCCGCCGTCGCACGGGCCGCCGGGACCGGTCGAGGCGCGGTACGCCGCCGCGCGCTGGCTGGCCACCCGCCGGATCGGTGAGCGGCCCGCCGATCCGGTGCTGCTGCGCCATCTGGTCTGGCACGCGCTGGCCGGCGGCCTGCCGCTGGCACTGCGGCACCGGCAGGACGGGCCGGGGCCGGCCGCGGTGGCGGGTTTTCTGCGGGCCACCTCGGGGCTCGGCACCGACGTGGTGCTGCTGCCGGGGCCCGCGCACGTGAGGTCGGCTGCCCTGCTGGCCGCCGACCTCCCGCACGTCTGCCTGGCGATCGGCGGCGACCCGGCCGAGGCGCTGTCCCGCGCGCCCTTCGGCAAGGTGCTCTACGCGGGCGGCGCGGTCGGGCTGCCCGAGCTGTACGTCAGCGGTGCGCGCGGCTTCCTGGCCGCCCTCGACCGGCTGGTCGGCGAGCGGGTCGCGGCGGGGGAGTGGTCAGCGGCGGACGGGCAGCGGGTCGCCGCCCTGGTCGGCGAGGGCAACGCCCGCCGCGTCTACCGGCTGCCCGGGGTCGTCGGCCGGCGCGGGCACTGACCGCGCGCCGGGCTCAACCGCCGGCCGCTCCCGCATCGACAGCAGCACCCGCAGCAGCGCGATCCAGATGATGCTCGCGCCGAACATGTGCAGCCCGACGACCGCCTCGGGCAGATCCGTGAAGTACTGGACGTAGCCGATCACGCCCTGGCCCATCAGGACCAGGAAGAGGTCCCTGGTGCGGTCGCGCGGCCCGGTGGGCGCGTCCACCGCCCGCAGCACGAACCACAGCGCCGCGGTGAGCGCCACGACCACCCAGGCCACGTCCGCGTGCAGCTGCGCGACGGACTTCCAGTCCACCGGGATGCGGTGCACATCGCTGGAGTCGCCCGCGTGCGGCCCCGCACCGGTCACCACCGTGCCCACCGCGATCAGCAGCGCGGTCGCGCCGGTCAGTATCCAGGCCATCTGCCGTACCGGCTTGCCCACCAGCGGCCGGGCCGGCGCGTCGCCCTCGGCCGACCGCTGCCACAGCAGCACGGTCAGCACGATGAGGAGGAAGGCCAGCAGGAAGTGCACGCAGACCGTGTACGGGTTCAGGCCGGTGAGCACGGTGAAGGCGCCGAGCACCGCGTTGGCGACGACCATCCAGAACTGCGCCCAGCCCAGCAGGACCAGCTCCCTGCGGTACGGCTTCTGCGAGCGCACCGCGATGATGGCCCAGCCGACGGCGGCGCACAGCACGTACGTCAGCATCCGGTTGGTGAACTCGATCGCGCCGTGCACGCCCATCGCCGAGGTCGGCACCCAGCTGTCGCCGACGCAGCGCGGCGCGGTGGGGCAGCCCAGACCCGAGCCGGTCAGCCGGACCGCACCGCCGGTGACCACGATGACCACCGACATGAGCACGGCGGACAGCGTCGCCCTGCGGACGGTGGCCGGGGCCGGCGTCCACCGGGCGGCGATCCAGGCGAGCGGGTTTCGCGCGATTTCGGGGAGCTTTGGCACGGGGAACATGGTAGGCGCCACCCTTGTGCGTGTTTTCACGAGGGGGTCGCCCCGGGCCGTGCCCTGCGTCACTCCCAGCGGAAGAAGCGCCCCGCCGCGGCCAGGCCGACCGCCGCCCACACCGCGAGGATGCCCAGGTCGCCCCAGGGCGTCCCGGCGCCGTGCTGGAGCACGTCCCGCAGCCCGTCGGAGAGGGCGGAGACGGGCAGCAGTTCGAGCACCGACCGCACGGGGCCTGAGAACTTGTCCATCGGCACGATCACCCCGCCGCCGACCAGCAGCAGCAGGAAGACCAGGTTCGCGGCGGCCAGCGTCGCCTCGGCCTTGAGGGTGCCGGCCATCAGCAGCCCGAGGCCGGAGAAGGCGGCGGTGCCGAGCAGCAGCAGCGCCAGCACGGCCAGCGGGTTGCCGTGCGGTGACCAGCCGAGCGCGAAGGCGATCACCGTCAGCAGCGCCACCTGGAGCAGTTCGGTGACCAGCACCGAGCAGGTCTTGGCGGTCAGCAGCGCCCAGCGCGGCAGCGGCGAGGCGCCCAGCCGCTTGAGCACGCCGTAGCGCCGCTCGAAGCCGGTGGCGATGGCCTGCCCGGTGAAGGCGGTGGACAGCACCGCGAGCGCCAGGATGCCCGGGGTCAGGAAGTCCACCGACTTGCCCGCGCCGGTGTCCACGATGTCGACGCCGCTGAAGACGACCAGCAGCAGCGCCGGGATCACCGCGGTCAGCAGCAGCTGCTCGCCGTTGCGCAGCAGCATCCTCGTCTCCAGGACGGCCTGCGCGCGGATCATCGTCGCGGTACGGGCGGCGCCCGGCGCGGGGGTGAAGGACCCGGCCGCGTACGCCGTCCCCGTGGTGGTGCCCGTGGTGGCGGTCATCCGCGCAGCTCCCTGCCGGTCAGTTCCAAGAAGACGTCCTCCAGGGTGCGGCGCTCGACCGCCAGGCGGTCGGGCATCACGCCGTGCTGGGCGCACCAGGAGGTGACGGTGGCCAGCAGCTGCGGATCGACCTTGCCCTCGATGCGGTAGGTGCCCGCGCTCAGCTCGGCGGCCAGGCTGTCCGCGGGCAGGGCCTTGAGCAGCGAGGCCAGGTCCAGGCCCGGGCGGCCGGAGAAGCGCAGGGTGCCCTCGGCGCCGCCGCGGCACAGCTCCTCGGGGGCGCCGGCGGCGATCGACCGGCCGCCGTCGATGATCACCACCTGGTCGGCGAGCTGCTCGGCCTCGTCCATGAAGTGGGTGGTCAGCACCACCGTGGCGCCGTCCGCGCGCAGTTCGCGGACCAGGTCCCAGGTGGCGTGCCTGGCCTGCGGGTCCAGGCCCGCGGTCGGCTCGTCGAGGAAGACCAGTTCGGGGCGGCCGACCACGGCCATCGCCAGTGCGAGCCGCTGCTGCTGCCCGCCGGACAGCCGCCGGTAGGTGGTGCGCCCGCAGGACTCCAGGCCGAGGCGTTCGATCAGCAGCGCCGGGTCGATGGGGTGGGCGTGCAGCGCGGCGGTGTGCCGCAGCATCTCCTCGGCGCGCGCGCCCGGGTAGACCCCGCCGGCCTGCAGCATCACGCCGATTCTCGGCCGCAGCGCCGCGCCCTGGGCGGCCGGGTCGAGCCCGAGGACCCGGACGCTGCCGCCGTCGGGGCGCCGGTAGCCTTCACAGATCTCGACGGTGGTGGTCTTGCCCGCGCCGTTGGGCCCGAGCACGGCGGTGACGCTGCCGCGGGGCACGGCCAGGTCGAGGCCGTCGACCGCGGTCCTGGTCCCGTACCGCTTGACCAGACCGGTCACCTCGACCGCGGGCTCGTTTCGCATGCGGACGAGTCTAGGGAGCCCGGGCGGCGGTTTGGGCGGCAGGGCGGAATTAGGTAACCCTAAGTGACGCAGCACACCGCGCCCGGCAGCGGACCCGCTTGCCCGCGCCTGAGGAATTACGCAACAATGGGGTTGTGAAATACGTCGGTGGTGCCTCTCAGGGGGCGGCGGAGGAGCAGACGACCGGGGAGCGGCGCACCCGCAACCGGGTCGCCCGGTCCGTCCTGGACCACGGACCCTCCACCGCGGCCGACCTGGCGCAGCGGCTCGGCCTCACCCAGGCCGCCGTCCGCCGCCATCTGGACGCACTCGTGGCGGAGAACATCGTCGAGCCCCGCGACCAGCGGGTCTACGGCCACCGGGGCCGCGGCAGACCCGCCAAGGTCTTCGCTCTGACCGACTGCGGCCGGGACGCGTTCGACCAGGCCTACGACGTCCTCGCCGCCGACGCGCTGCGCTGGATCGCCGAGTCCGCCGGCGGCGGGCGGGACGGCCAGGCCGCGGTCTCGGCTTTCGCCCGCGCACGGGTCGCGGCCCAGGCCGAACGCTACCGTGCGATGATCGACGCGGCGGCCCCCGAGGACCGCACCCGGGCGCTGGCCCGTGCGCTGTCCGCCGACGGGTACGCCGCCACGACCCGCAGCGCACCCGGTCCCGCCGGGGAGCAGCTGTGCCAGCACCACTGCCCGGTCGCCCATACGGCCGAACAGTTCCCCGAATTGTGCGAGGCGGAGGCCGAGGTCTTCTCCCGCCTGCTCGGGACACACGTCCAGCGGCTGGCCACCATCGCGCACGGCGACGGCGTATGCACCACCTTCGTCCCGCAGGCCCCGCACCCGACCGGTCCCGATCACACCGCTCGGTCGGCAACCACCGATCAGACCCAGACCACCGACCAGGCATCTGCCAGCACGTCCGGGAGGAAACCCGCATGACTGCTCCCACGGAGACCACTCACCCGGAGCTCGAAGGCATCGGCACGTACGAGTACGGCTGGGCCGACTCCGATGCCGCGGGCGCCGCCGCGCAGCGCGGCCTGTCCGAAGCCGTCGTCCGCGACATCTCCGCGAAGAAGTCCGAGCCCGAGTGGATGCTCAAGCTCCGGCTCAAGGGTCTGCGGCTGTTCGGCAAGAAGCCCATGCCGACCTGGGGCTCGGACCTGTCCGGTATCGACTTCGACAACATCAAGTACTTCGTGCGGTCCACCGAGAAGCAGGCGGAGTCCTGGGAGGACCTGCCCGAGGACATCAAGAACACCTACGACCGGCTCGGCATCCCCGAGGCCGAGAAGCAGCGGCTGGTCGCCGGTGTCGCGGCGCAGTACGAGTCCGAGGTCGTCTACCACCAGATCCGCGAGGACCTGGAGGAGCAGGGCGTCATCTTCATGGACACCGACACCGCGCTGCGCGAGCACCCGGAGCTGTTCCAGGAGTACTACGGCACGGTCATCCCGGCCGGCGACAACAAGTTCGCGTCGCTGAACACGGCGGTGTGGTCCGGCGGCTCGTTCATCTACGTGCCGAAGGGCGTGCGCGTCGACATCCCGCTGCAGGCCTACTTCCGTATCAACACCGAGAACATGGGCCAGTTCGAGCGGACGCTGATCATCGTCGACGAGGACGCCTACGTCCACTACGTCGAGGGCTGCACCGCGCCGATCTACAAGTCCGACTCGCTGCACTCGGCGGTTGTGGAGATCATCGTGAAGAAGGGCGGCCGGTGCCGCTACACGACGATCCAGAACTGGTCGAACAACGTGTACAACCTGGTGACCAAGCGCGCTGTCGCCTACGAGGGCGCCACCATGGAGTGGGTCGACGGCAACATCGGCTCCAAGGTCACCATGAAGTACCCGGCGGTCTACCTGATGGGTGAGCACGCCAAGGGCGAGACGCTGTCCATCGCCTTCGCCGGCGAGGGCCAGCACCAGGACGCCGGCGCCAAGATGGTGCACATGGCGCCGAACACCTCCTCGAACATCGTCTCCAAGTCGGTGGCCCGCGGCGGCGGCCGCACCTCCTACCGCGGTCTGATCGAGATCGGCGAGGGCGCGGCCGGATCGAAGTCGAACGTGCTGTGCGACGCGCTGCTGATCGACACGGTCTCGCGCTCCGACACCTACCCGTACGTGGACGTACGCGAGGACGACGTGTCCATGGGCCACGAGGCCACCGTCTCCAAGGTCTCCGACGACCAGCTCTTCTACCTGATGAGCCGCGGCATGACGGAGTTCGAGGCGATGGCGATGATCGTGCGCGGCTTCGTCGAGCCGATCGCCAAGGAACTGCCGATGGAGTACGCCCTGGAGCTCAACCGGCTGATCGAGCTCCAGATGGAGGGCTCCGTGGGCTAGCCGCCCCGGCACCCGAAGTCCCCCGGAGCTACCCCGAGTTGAACACAATGAGGCAGAAAGTGAGCTGTACGACTAGTCATGGCTGACAACACCCCTGCGGGCAGCACCACGGACGGTGCCATCACGGTGGGACAGCCCGCCGACGCCCGGGTCAGCGCGGCCCCGTCCTACGACGTGGCCGACTTCCCGGTGCCGCACGGCCGCGAGGAGGAGTGGCGCTTCACTCCGCTGGAGCGGCTGCGCGGGCTGCACGACGGCACCGCCGAGGCCACCGGCGCCCTGCGGGTCGAGGTGACCGCGCCGGACGGCGTCACGGTGCAGACGGTGGACCGCACCGACCCGCGGGTCGGCAGGGCGGGCAAACCGGTCGACCGGGTCGCCGCCCAGGCGTTCAGCTCCTTCGAGAAGGCCTCGGTCGTCAGCATCCCCGCCGAAGCGGTCCTGACCGAGCCGGTCAGGATCGCCGTGCACGGCGAGGGCGGCACGGTCTACGGCCACCAGATCGTCGAGGTCGGCGCGTTCGCCGAGGCCGTCGTCGTCATCGACCACACCGGTGACACCACGCTGGCCGGCAACACCGAGTACCTGATCGGCGACGGCGCCAAGCTCACCGTGGTCTCCGTGCAGGACTGGGACGACACCGCCGTGCACGCCGCCCAGCACACCGCGCTGATCGGCCGGGACGCCACCTTCAAGTCGGTGGTCGTCACCTTCGGCGGCGACCTGGTCCGGCTGAACCCGCGGGTCGGCTACGGCGCCCCCGGCGGCGAGGCCGAGCTGTACGGGCTGTACTTCACCGACACCGGCCAGCACCAGGAGCACCGGCTCTTCATCGACCACGACACCCCGCACTGCCGCTCCAACGTGGCCTACAAGGGCGCGCTCCAGGGCCAGGACGCCCACGCGGTGTGGATCGGCGACGTGCTGATCAGGGCAGCCGCCGAGGGCACCGACACCTACGAGCTGAACCGCAACCTCGTCCTCACCGACGGCGCCCGGGTCGACTCGGTGCCGAACCTGGAGATCGAGACCGGCGAGATCGTCGGCGCGGGCCACGCCTCGGCGACCGGCCGCTTCGACGACGAGCAGCTGTTCTACCTCCAGTCCCGCGGCATCCGCGAGGAGGACGCCCGCCGCCTGGTGGTCCGCGGCTTCTTCGGCGAGCTGGTGCAGCAGATCGGCCTGCCCGACCTCGAAGAGCGGCTGATGGCGAAGATCGACGCCGAACTGGAGGCGTCCGTCGGATGAACGGCACCGACGCCTACGTGCGCGTCTGCGCGCTCGGCGACCTGGAGGAGGACACTCCCCACCGGGTCGAGATCGACGGTGTGCCGGTCTCGGTGGTCCGTACCGAGGGCGACGTGTTCGCGATCAACGACATCTGCTCGCACTCCAACGTCTCGCTCTCCGAGGGCGAGGTCGAGGACTGCCAGATCGAGTGCTGGCTGCACGGGTCGAGTTTCGACCTGCGCACCGGCAAGCCGTCCGGGCTGCCCGCCACGCGGCCCGTCCCCGTATACCCCGTCAAGATCGTTGGGGACGACGTGCTCGTCTCCGTCACCCAGGAGTCCTGAGTCACCCATGGCCACGCTTGAAATCAACGACCTGCACGTCACCGTCGAAGCCGACAACTCCACCAAGGAGATCCTCAAAGGCGTCGACCTGACCGTGAAGCAGGGCGAGACCCACGCCATCATGGGCCCGAACGGCTCAGGCAAGTCCACGCTCGCCTACTCGCTGGCCGGGCACCCCAAGTACACCGTCACCGGCGGCACCGTCACCCTCGACGGTGAGGACGTGCTGGCGATGACCGTGGACGAGCGGGCCAGGGCCGGCCTCTTCCTCGCCATGCAGTACCCGGTCGAGGTGCCCGGCGTCTCGGTCTCCAACTTCCTGCGCACCTCCGCCACCGCCATCCGCGGCGAGGCCCCCAAGCTGCGCACCTGGGTGAAGGAGGTCAAGGAGGCCATGCAGCGGCTGAACATGGACCCCGCCTTCGCCGAGCGCAACGTCAACGAGGGCTTCTCCGGCGGTGAGAAGAAGCGCCACGAGATCCTGCAGCTCGAACTCCTCAAGCCGCATATCGCGATCCTCGACGAGACCGACTCCGGCCTCGACGTGGACGCGCTGCGGGTGGTCTCCGAGGGCGTCAACCGGGTCCGCGAGGGCGGCGAGGTCGGCACCCTGCTGATCACCCACTACACGCGGATCCTGCGGTACATCAAGCCCGACTTCGTCCATGTCTTCGCGGCCGGCCGGATCGCCGAGTCCGGTGGCGCCGAACTGGCCGACAAGCTGGAGGAAGAGGGCTACGAGTCCTACGTGAAGGGCGGCCCCGTGAGCGGAGCGGACTCCGAGGGGGATGTCGCGTGACACCTCCCCCGACGACCGGGCGGCAGCTGCCCGGCCTCCTCGACACCGAGGCGATCCGCAAGGACTTCCCCGTCCTGGACCGCCTGGTGCACGGCGACAAGAAGCTCGTGTACCTGGACAACGCGGCGACCTCGCAGAAGCCGCGCCAGGTGCTCGACACCCTCAACGCGTACTACGAGCAGTCCAACGCCAACGTCCACCGCGGTGTGCACGTCCTCGCCGAGGAGGCCACCGCGCTGTACGAGGGCGCCCGCGACAAGGTCGCCGCCTTCATCAACGCGCCCAGCCGCGACGAGGTCATATTCACCAAGAACGCCTCGGAGTCGCTGAACCTGGTGGCGAACATGCTCGGCTGGGCCGACGAGCCCTACCGGGTGGACCGTGACACCGAGATCGTCATCACCGAGATGGAGCACCACTCCAACATCGTGCCGTGGCAGCTGCTCTCGCAGCGCACCGGTGCGACGCTGAAGTGGTTCGGGCTGACCGACGACTACCGGCTCGACCTGTCGGACATCGAGCAGGTCATCACCGAGAAGACGAAGATCGTCTCCTTCGTGCTGGTCTCCAATATCCTGGGCACCGTCAACCCGGTCGAGGCCATCGTGCGCCGCGCCCAGGACGTCGGCGCCCTGGTGCTGATCGACGCCTCGCAGGCCGCTCCGCACACGGTGCTCGACGTGCAGGCGCTGGGCGCCGACTTCGTGGCCTTCACCGGCCACAAGATGGTCGGCCCGACCGGCATCGGGGTGCTGTGGGGCCGCCAGGAGCTGCTGGAGGACCTGCCGCCCTTCCTCGGCGGCGGCGAGATGATCGAGACCGTCTCGATGCACTCCTCCACCTACGCCCCGGCGCCGCACAAGTTCGAGGCCGGCACCCCGCCGATCGCCCAGGCGATCGGGCTCGGCGCGGCCGTGGACTATCTGTCGGCGATCGGCATGGACAAGATCGCCGCCCATGAGCACGCCCTGACCGAATACGCGCTCGAACGGCTGCTCCAGGTCCCCGACCTGCGGATCATCGGCCCGCAGACCGCTCAGGACCGGGCCGCCGCGATCTCCTTCGTGCTGGGCGACATCCATCCGCACGACGTCGGCCAGGTGCTCGACGAGCAGGGCATCGCGGTCCGGGTCGGCCACCACTGCGCCCGGCCGGTCTGCCTGCGGTACGGAATTCCTGCGACCACGCGGGCGTCGTTCTATCTGTACTCCACCCCGGCCGAGGTCGACGCCCTGGCCGAGGGTCTTGAACAGGTCCGGGACTTCTTCGGGTGATGGTGGTGCTGCTGTGAAGCTCGACTCGATGTACCAGGACGTGATCCTGGACCATTACAAGCACCCGCACGGCCGCGGCCTGCGGGACGGCCAGGCCGAGGTGCACCACGTCAACCCGACCTGCGGTGACGAGATCACCCTGCGGGTACGGCTGGACGGCGCCGTCGTCGGCGACGTGTCGTACGAGGGCCAGGGCTGTTCGATCAGCCAGGCCAGCGCCTCGGTCCTGAACGACCTGCTGGTCGGCAAGGAGGTCACGGAGGCGCAGAAGATCCAGGAGACCTTCCTGGAGCTGATGCAGTCCCGCGGCCGGATCGAGCCGGACGAGGCGATGGAGGAGGTGCTGGAGGACGCCGTCGCGTTCGCCGGCGTCTCGAAGTACCCGGCGCGGGTCAAGTGCGCGCTGCTGAGCTGGATGGCCTGGAAGGACGCGACGGCGCAGGCGCTGTCCGGCACCACACCCGAGGAGACCGCATGACTGACAGCACCGAGGTCGCGCTCAAGCCGGCCTCCGAGGAAGAGATCCGCGAGGCGCTCTACGACGTGGTCGACCCCGAACTGGGCATCGACGTGGTCAACCTGGGCCTGATCTACGGCATCCACGTCGACGACACCAACGTCGCCACCCTCGACATGACCCTCACCTCGGCCGCCTGCCCGCTCACCGACGTGATCGAGGAGCAGGCGCAGACCGCGACCGAGGGCATCGTCAGCGCCCTGAAGATCAACTGGGTCTGGATGCCGCCGTGGGGCCCGGACAAGATCACCGACGACGGCCGCGACCAGCTGCGCGCCCTGGGCTTCAACGTCTGAGCGGTGCCGTCGCGCTGTCGGCGCACCCTGGCCCTGCCGGGTCGGGGCGCCGTCAGGGTGGTCTGAATCGGGGCACCGCCCGTCGCGCTCGGGGCACCGCCCGTCGTGCGCCCTCAGAAGGCATGGCGGGTGAGAAGAGCGAAATAGATCTGCGCGGCGCGGTGGATCTCGGCCAGCGGGACGCGTTCGTCGTCCCGATGGGCCAGTCGCTCGTCGCCAGGGCCGCAGACCACGGTCGGCACGTTCAGGCGCTGCCGCAGGAAGCGCGCGTCCGTGGGGCCGGAATACACCGGATCGCCCGACGAGCCGACGCCGTGGTCCGCGCAGATCCCCCGGACCGCGGTCCAGAAAGGATCACCGGCGGGAGTCTCCGACGGCGGGTTGTAGAGCGTGATGCTGGACGCGGTACGGACGTCTTCGCGCGTGCAGTCACTGATCAGTCGAGAAGCCGACTCGCGGGTCACCTGGTGCGCTCCGGGCGGAAGCCTCACATCGAGCTCCAGACGGCACCGCGCCGGCACGGCGTTGACGCGTTCCCCTCCCACGATCCGCCCCACGGAAACGACGACGGGGCCGGCGTCGGACGTACCCGAGAACAGTTCGGTCGCGCGCTCGGGGAGCCGGGCGACCGTCTCGCACGCGGCGAGGATCGCCGACACCCCGCCCGCCGGGTCGTTGGCCGGCGCCGTCCTCCCCTGCAGATCCGCCGTCAGCCAGGCGACGCCGCGTTCCCGGCGGTACGGCACGAGGTCCGACGGCGCGGTCACCACCGCTCCGACCAGGTGCGGCCAGTGCGCGCCTGAGGTCATCGCGTCCCAGCCGGCCCGTCCGCCCCGTTCGCCGTCGGCGGTGAAGGCGAGGAGGACGTCGTGCGGCCCCGGCCGGCCGAGGGTGTGATAGCCGATCGCGGCCTCCACCGCTGCGGCGATCCCGCCTTTCATGTCGACGGACCCGCGCCCCCAGAGCTCGTCCCCGTGGACGCCTCCCTCGAAGGGGGGGTGCGTCCAGGTCGCGGGATCGGCGGGAACGGTGTCCGTGCTCGCCGTCAGCACGATGGTGGGCCGGCTGCCGTCGCACCGGCCGTAGCGGGCCAGGAGGTTGGGACGGCCGTCGACGTGCTCGATCCTCTCCAGGCTGTCCGCGGTGGGGGCGAGGATCCGGCACAGGAGGTCGACGACCGCCCCCTCGCCGGACGAGGGGTTCTCGCTGCGGACGCGGACCAGCCGGCGCAGCATGCCGACGAGGCGGTCCCTGTCGGGGGAGAAGCGGGGATTCATACGAGGAACTCCGGGTCGTGGCCGCTGTGGGATGAAGCGATGAACCTCTCGGCGTGCGCGGGTCCGTAGGGCTGCATGAACTGCGCCGCGCGGCAGTCGCGGAGTATCCGGCTCACCGGGGAGGCCCATCGGTAGGCACCGGCGCCCACGGTGCTCATCGCGAGATCCGAGAGCGAGAGCATGCTCCTGTGCAGCTGAAGCCTGCACAACTGCCATTCGCGGGAAAGAGCGAGCGAGTCGTCCGGCCCGATGCCGCCGGACTCGTCCACCGAGGAGAGGAAGGCCGCGGTGCTCTGCCGCGCCGCGGCGGCCTCCAGTTCGGCCTGGACCAGCGGCCCCGACCACCGGCCGGGGTCGCCGGCCGTCCGCCGGCGCGCGAGGGCGCCGGCGATCTCGTGGCGTGCGGCGGTGGCCAGCCCCAGGTAGACGCCGAGCATCCCGGCCGAGCTGCGAAGCCTCCCCGGCAGGGCGAGCGGGTCGTAGCGCCCCCACTCTCCGCGGACCGACAGGCTCCAGGGGAGGACGGGGGCAGCGGCGAACCGTACCCGCTCACTTCCCGATCCCCGCATCCCCAGGCCGTCCCAGCCGCTGCCGACCGAGACGCCGCGGTCCGCCCGGCGCACGATGACCCCGCCGAGGCGAGGGCCTGCGTCGGTCATGACGCGGGCGCGGACCGCGAAATGCGTGGCGGCGGGCGCGCCCGTGACCATCAGCTTGTCCCCGGTGAGCGCCCAGGCGCCCTCGGGTGTCCTGCTGACCGTGCTGTGCACCGTGAAGTACGAGGCGCCGGCCTCCGTGACGGCTCCGGCGACGAACGCGCTGCCGTCGGCCATGGACCGGAGCAGGGCCGAGGGACCCTCCTGGTCCGCGGGAGCGGGGCCGCCCGGGACAGCCGCGAGCGGCCCCGCGGACAGGGAGAGGCCGCGGGAGAGCTGCATGTGCAGGGCCAGCGCGACAGAGGCGTCGGCGGCGCCGATCCGCTCCAGGACCGCTGCCACATCGCGCAGCGACCGGACACCCAGACCGCCCAGATGCCGGGGAACGGTGGCACCCATCAGGCCGGCCCGCGCCAGGCAGTCGTGCGATTCCCGGGCGTAGGAGCCGGCGCGATCGTGGTCCGCGGCGCCGGCGGAGACGGTCGGCAGGCAGTCCAGGGCCAGATCGACCGCCCGGTGGCCCTCCTTGCTGACGGCCCGCAGACCGTAGTCGACGGGCGGGGAGTCACTCACCGTCGGGTCCTGGTGCCGAAAGGCGCGGAAAGGGGTGGATCCGATGCCCGCGAAGGAAGGCCAGGGATTCGGTGAGACGGCGGCCGTCGTCGATCCCCACCCCGACCATCACATCCGCGCCGGGCGCGTACGTGCGCAGGCAGCGGTCGAGTTCCGACCAGTCGAGATTTCCGCTGCCGAGGGCGAGATCAGCGTCGTGGTCCCCGGAATTATCGCCGTACTGGACGTAGGGCGTGTATTTCCCGGCCCGCTGGAACCACTCGTCGAGCGAGGTCCGGCCGTACACGTTCCAGTGGGCCGAGTCGAAGCACAGGCGCAGCTGTTCCGAGTCGAACCGCTCGACCAGCTCCACGTTGAGATCCGGCGAGGAGTCCCACATGTTCTCGATCAGCACGGTCACGGATCCCAGGTCGAGGCTCTCGAAGAAATCGAGCGTCCCCCGCAGCCACTGCCGGTCGTAGCCGGCCTCATTGATCATCGGAAGATGATTGCTGTGCAGTATCAGGCTCTCGACCCCCAGGGACTTCGCCCATTTCAGGGATTCTGCGACGCGGCGCCTCGAAGCCTCTCGGATCTCCCGGTCGGCGGTATGGACCGCTATATCGATATAGGGTCCGTGAAGCACTTTCGCCAGCCCGTCGGGAAGCCCTTCGAGCAGTTTGGAGAAGTGCTCTTCCAAGCGGTCCAGGTTCTCTGGATAGGCGGGCTCTATGAGTTCCAGGTAGAAGTCCTCCGACTGCGCCATCTTGACGTATTCGGAGAGCTGGTGCAGTCTGGGCTGGATGGTTACGAGATTCACCTGGACCTCATTAAGTAGCCAGATCCGACAGAACGGGAATGCTATGACAGCTGTTCGTGAGCGAGGCTTCCTTGTTGCCGTGGTGGGTATCGATGGTGCGGGCAAGACCACGCAGGTGAAGGCATTGGCGGAATGGCTGGAAGGAGAAGGCGTGAACGCCCACTGCCTTCTTAACCAGACCATGCTTCCGGTTCGCCAGTCGCTGGATCGGATCGCTCTGGAAGACGGTTTCCCGGGACATCTGGAGATGGTCGGAGCAGACGCGATCCGGCTGATTTCGGCCTGCGCGAAGCTGGCGGCACTCGCCCGCCTGGAAGACACCCTCCAAATTCCGGGAACAGTGACCCTGGTGGACCGGTACACGTACTGCCAGTACGCTGCGGTCAGGCTCCAGAAGGCCGACAACGAAGAATTTCTCCGACGTCTGAACAGGGCACTTCCCGAGCCTGACCTGATTCTCTTCCTGGACGTCGACCCCCTTGAGGCGCAGCAGCGGATCAAGAAGCGCGGGATCGATGAGGAGAGCCTTGAATTCCTCTCCGGCTACCGGGCCGCCTATGCTTCGCTGCCCGAGTTCACGCAGTTCACCGTCGTCGACGGCAACGGGGACCATGCGGCGGTCCAGCAGCTCCTCCGCCGGCAGGTCGAGGAGCGGGTCCTGCGGGCCGGCTAGCCGCCGGCCCGTCGGTAGACGCTGACGTGGGCCCTGGAGTCGGCGCTGAAGCCCTGCCGGCTCCAGGTCTCCCAGCGGTTCTCCAGCTCCAGGCCCGCCTTGCCGGCCATGGCGTCCAGCTCGGCGGGCCAGCTGTAGCGGATACGCGTCGGGTACAGCTCGAACCCGCCGCTGGTGACTTCCAGGTCGAGTGATTCGACGGTCTGGTCGCGGTCGCTGTGCCGGGAGGCCTGAAGGAGCATGCCGCCCTCGCTGAAGTCCTTGACCCGGAGCGCGGGCGTCGCGGAGAACTGCTCGGGCGCGGGAACGAACGCCTCGATGACGAAGCGCCCGCCGGGGGTGAGGTGCCGGGCCACCGTGCCGAAGCAGTCCTGCTGGGCGCCGGCGCTGTCCAGCAGGAAGAACGAGTTGAAGGCCACCCAGACGAGGCGGTAGCGGCCGGGGAGGTCGAACGCGGCCATGTCGCCGTGCAGGGCCGTGACCCGCTCGCCGCCGGGTGCCGCCCGCAGCACGTCGAGCATCCGCTCGGAACTGTCCAGCCCGTGCACGGCAATGCCGGACTCCGCGAGCGGGATGGCCAGCCTGCCGGTGCCCACCCCGAGTTCGAGCGCGGGCCCGGCTTGTGCGAGCGAGGAGAGCAACCCGACCGCGAGGTGCTCGTCGGCCCGCCCGGCCACCTGCCGGTCGTAGGCGCCGGCCCGGGCGTCCCCGTAGGCCGCTGACGTCCAGTTGCGAAACTCGTTCATTGGTCCTCGCGAAGGGTAGGGAGTGCCGCGGCCCGCGCGCGGCATGCGTCCGGTGCGGCGTCAGGACTCCACTTTCTCCAGGAATTCCTGCCACCGGTTCTTCTGCTCGGCCGTCGAGCCCTCGCGGCACACGTGATCGCGCAGGTCCTCGTCCCACGTGATGGGCTGGGGGTCCTTGTCCGCCAGCTGTGACATGCCGTCGAGCAGGGTGTTGTCCATACCGGGCAGCAGCTCCGGTATCCAGTAGGCCAGGTAGTAGAAGATGCTGCGGCCCGGACTGTAGCTCGGGTTGCGGTTCTCGTAGTTCTCCAGGCTGAAGGCCGGGTAGGCACCGTCGCCGATCTTCTTCGGCACCTTCCAGATGGGGTAGCAGAAGGTCACGTCGCCGATCTCGCGAAAGGGCGCCGGCAGTGGCAGCAGGCCGCGTGACACGCGGGCGATGTGCTCCGCGACGATGTCCTCACGGTTGGCGCCCGTGGCGACGAACCTGATCCCCCGCTCGGAGGCGTAGCGGGACAGCACGCGCCGGAGCAGCCAGGTGCCCAGGAACTCGAGGTCGGCGTCGGGGAAGGAGTCCTTGAACACCTTCTTGACGGAGCCCAGTTCCTTCAGGCCGGCCAGCCTCGCGGTCTCGGACTCCTCGACGACGTTGAGCTCGATTCCGTGCGCGCCGCACAGCTCGCGTGCGTTGTCCACCTGGGCGTCCCAGTCGGGGATCCCGAGCATCATGACCGGGACGACCTGCTCGGGCCGGAAGAACCCGGACTCCATGAGGGTGGAGAGCAGGACGTTGGAGTCGCCGCCGCCGGAGGTGCCGACCACCAGGCCGGACGTCGGATCCGCGGGCCACTGGTCGAGGACGTCGGTGACGCTTCGCCGGACGAATTCGAAGCACTCGCTCGCGGTCATCTGCGAATGGACGGTCTGGAACGCCCCGCTGTCGGGGGTGGGGAAGGTCCATTCCGTGGTCGCCTCGGGCGCCAGCCGGGCACTGGAGGTCTCCGAGCCGAGCAGCCCGGGAAGATTGATGTTGCGGGTGACACGGGCGAAGATCTCGGTGTCGTCATAGGCGTCGCCCGGCAACGCGGTGGACGCGGGCACGAAGACCGCTCGCCGGTGGCCGGGGGCGCCGACGCCCGGCTGGGCGTCGATTCGGTACGTCCACACGGCGGACAGCGGAATTCCGTAGAGCCGGAGCAGGGCTCCGATGGTGGGGGCACTGTCGTGCTCGAGCAGATACTCCCCGTGATTGGTCTGCAACCGGACTCGCATGCTTCATTCCGTTTCGTGTATCGGCATGGCGAATGAGAGCTCAAACTGCCTAACACGCTGGTGGGGCACGTGAGTGCCCCACCAGCGAGCCGTGATCAGCCGGTGGCGATGATCGAGTTGCAGCAGGAAACGGACTCCAGACCACTGTCAGTGGCGGAAGCCTCCTGCGCTCCCAGAACGCCCAGGTTGATCGCCGCAACCGGCTCGAACTCTACGAGGACGGCCGCCGGAGCGTTCACAAGACCCAGATCGGTGCTCATTAGTATTCACCTCCCTTTGCATGTCGGAATTCCAACCGCGCTTTTTGCGCGGCAGCTCGGAGGGCGGTTTTGTCACGCCTTACAGCGGGACCCGGCCAGAGTCGGCTCTGAGTTTTTCGGTGGCCTGCTCCACAAGTTTTCCGGCGACGGAGCCGGGCGAGGGTATCTCGCCTCTCCCGGCCCGTTCGCGAAAAAGGTGCACATCCGGGAACACGTCGGACGGAAGGTCGCACAGGGAGCGCTGCATATCGGTGTCCATGGCGCCGGGGGAGAAGGAGAACGCCGTGAGGCCGGCCGGCTGCTCCTCCGCGGCCACGGCTTCCGTGATCCGCTCCACCGCGGCCTTCGTGGCGGCGTAGCCGCCCCAGCCGCGGCGGGCGCCCTTGGCCGAGCCGGCCGTGAGATTGACCAGGACGCCCGGTCCCGGTCGGCTTCTGACATGGCGGGCGAAGGCCTGGCACCCGTGGACGACGCCCAGCACGTTGACGCTGATCAGCTGGGACCAGCGCTCGCTGCTCCCGTCCGCCACGCCGAATATGTCCACCACTGCCGCGTTGTTGACCCACACGTCGATACGGCCGAATCTGTCGACGACCTGATCGGCGAAGCTCTGTACGGCCTGCTCGTCCCCGACGTCGAGCGAGCTGTAGTGCTCAAGCGCGCTTCCGGCACAGGGGCTCTTGCTTCGCGCCGCACCCACGGCTGTGAAACCGCGTTCCCGGAACGCGTGGCCGAGTGAATTTCCCAGTCCGCGACTCGCGCCGGTGACGACCGCGACAGGATTTAAGTCACCCAACGATTCAGATAAGGTGCGCTGCACGCTGTACCACATCATTTCGTTGACCGGCCCGACCGGAAACAGCGGGCGTCCGGGCGCTATCTCCCGGAGCGAGGAAGATGATTCTCCGCATGGGGAGAGACGCTCTCAAGAGCGTGGGGCAGGTGTCAAGGGTGCGTCGGGTCGCACATGTCCGTGCAAGTGGAATGTTTGATTCTGCCAGGCCAGGGGAGTTGTCATTTTCGCCGGGGGAGCTTTCGGACATCCTTGGATCAATGGATCATCGTCAAGAATATCCATTGCGATTTTCGGCGACGCCGCTCCGAGGTTGTCTTAATTTGGCGCATGGATGGTTTGGCTGCGATCTTGTGCGGATGCGGCTCCTTGTGATGATCTCGTCGGTGACGTACGAGCGACGTGTGTCCGACGGGTGCCGCAGATGACCAGAAACAGATTACCGTCGCCGGTATCCGCCGATATGATTGGGCTCACCCACGGAAGGCTTCTGCCTGTATGAACAGGGAAAACGAACTGCTCCTGGAACTCGCCCGCGTCTCCCTCGGCGCCCCTCGGCTGCACCGTGTCCGCACCGCGCTGGCCGGGTACGGCGGGGAGTTCGACTGGGGCGGCTTCGTGGATCAGGCCGCCCGCCACAGGGTGCTGCCGCTCGTCGGCCGCCACATCACCCGGCACCGGCTCTTCCACAGCGACTCAGGGCTGCCCGTCATCCCCTACCGCTGGCTGTACGAGAGCGCGTACGAGGGAAATCTCCAGCGCAACCTGACGCTCGCCGAGGAGTTCGGCACGGTCATCGAGGCGCTCGGACAGGCGGGGATCCCCTATGCCATACGCAAGGGGCCGGTCGTCGTCGAAAGGCTGTACGGCGATCCGGGCCTGCGCAGGATCGGCGATCTCGACGTGCTGGTGGACCGGCCGCACGCGCCGGAGGCCGGCGAGGTGCTGGTGGAACTCGGCTACCGGCAGGGCAGGCTCTCGGCCGACGGTACGGGGATCGAGGAGTTCAGCCGGAGCACCCGGCTGTTCTGGCACATGAACGTGCAGAACGAACTCCCCTACGTGAAGATCGCGGACCGCCCGCATGTCGACGTGTTCGACGTGGACATCTGCCTGAACATCTTCCAGACGCTCGCCGAGAGCAACGTATCCGTCTCCGCACTGATCGCGCGTCGTGAGTCCGCGGTGCTGTGCGGCCGGTCCGGTTACTCGCTCGCCCCCGCGGACCAGTTCATCGACCTGTGCGCTCACCTGCACAAGGAGGCGGTGACGCTGCACTACATCGAGCAGGGCACGGACCTCCAGTTGCAGAAGTTCCTGGACATCGGGCTCAGCTGCGCCGAACTCACCGAGCGTGGCGGCTGGCCGCAGGTGCGGGCCCAGGCGGAGGAGTACGCGGCCGGGCGGAGCGTCTACTTCGCCCTGCACCACACCGCCGAGCTCTATCCCGAACTGGTGCCGGTGGCGGAGTTGGCGCACTTCCGCCCCGCCGACACCGGCTACCTCGACTCCTACGGCGACTTCGACGGCGCGGGCGGGCGCTGGGAACAGCCCTTCAAGGAGCGCCTGTTCGACGGCGGGCGCGGGCGGCGAGTGGCTCAGAAGTCCTCGGTGCCGCGCACCTGAGGTCCGGCGTCCCAGCCGGCCCCGGGCCCGTGGCGGTGGCGGAGCGCGAGGAGGAGCCGGTCGAGGCCGAAGGCCACACAGGCGCTGTGCGCAGGTGAGCCGTCCGGCAGGGTGAAGCCGAAAGCCCGGCCGAAGTGGTCCTCGTGGTAGTTGGCCGAGGCCACCGCCTGGGCCAGGCCCTCGTCCACCTCCGCAAGCACCTCCCACTTGAGCTGCTTGCTGCGCTGGACGTCCGACATGAGCAGCCCCGGGCGGCCGAAGAACGGATCGCTCGCCAGCTCCACCGTGATGCCGAGGCCGAGCCCGCGCAGCCATTCCGCCACCGACGCGAGGGCGGAGTCCCGCCAGTCGGCCACCGCATCCGGGGCGCCGAAGCGGACGATCTCGTACATGCGGAAGGAGCGCAGCCGGCCCGTCTCGGCGGTCGCCTCCGCCCGGTAGCAGACGGCTTCCACGCTCAGCTGGCCCGTGGCGGTGACGGTGCGGCCGGCGAGCAGCGGATACAGGTGGTGGCACGCCGCCGAGGTCAGCACGAGGTCGGTGGGAGCCGGCGCGCCGCCGTCCGGGGAGCCGTGCACCGATCCGAGCAGGTGCGGGAAGGTGCCGGGGTAGCCGGCCCGCTCGCAGACCGCCCTGGACAGCACCGGAGGGGCGAGGTAGTGCTCCTCGCTCTCCGCGAGGAACCGTGCGGCGATGCCCTCCCGCAGGTGGTCCAGGGTCCGGCCTTCCGCACCGGAGGTGAGCACCACTCCGGGTGCCTGGTCGAGCCGGCCCGGCGTCGTCGTCATCGTTCTCCTCGGGAGAGCAGCAGGGTCTGGGCGTTGACGGCGAGCAGCCGGCCGTTGCCGATCATCAGCGGGGCGGAGCACGCGTCGCGCAGCAGCCGCGCCACCGACTGGGGCCCCCGTTCGGTGAAGCCGGCCATTCCGCAGACCCGCAGCGCCAGTTGGGTGATCTCCACGGCGCTCTCCGAGGCCGCCACCTTGAGGGCGTTGAGCTGCACGCCGAGCCCCAGGGTGGGTTCGGCTCCCGCCGCGAGCACCGGCTCGACGGCCTGCACCGCCGCGTCGAGCTGCGCCCTCATCCCCAGCAGCCGGGAGTGCGCCAGAGCGAGTTCGGGAACGTCCCCGCTCCCCCCGGCCAGCACCCGCCGCCGCACGCACCGTACGCCCCGGTCCACCGCCTCGATGGCGATTCCGTGCCACACGCCCGCCCACAGCAGGTGGGACACCGGCACCATGGTCATGGCGGCGACGGTCCTGAACGGCACCGGCAGTATCTGGTCGCGGTCGAAGGCGGCCCTGAGCCGGAACGAGGGGCTGCAGGTGCCCCGCATCCCCAGGGTGTCCCAGGTGCCCTGCTGCTCCAGCTCGACCTGCTCGCGGCCCACCAGGACGGCGACCTGGTCACCGGGATCCGCGTCGGCCGAACGGCGGGCGGTGACCAGGTAGGCGTCCGCGTGCGCGCCGTAGGAGACGGTGGTGCCGTCCTTCTCCAGCGTCGTCCGGCCGGCCGCGCCGTCCGCCACGCCGGTGGTGCTGTGGCGCAGATCGCCGCCCGTGCCACGCTCGCTGGTGACCGAGGCGATCAGCCATCGCCGGTCCACCGCTGTGCGCAGCAGCGGGGACCCGGGGTGGTGCCGGACGACGCAGGCCAGCTGCGTCTGGTGCATGGCCCAGATCATCGCCGTGGCCGCGCAGCTCCGTGCGAGGCGCTCCGCGACCTCGACCAGGGCCGGCAGCCCGAGCCCGAGCCCGCCCGACTCCCGCGGGACGACGGCCGTGATCAGGTTGGTGTCGCGCAGCGCCTTGAGCGCCTCGGCCGGCAGCCGCGCGTCCCGGTCCACGTCGTCGGCCGCCGCGCCCGCCTGCTCGGCGGCCATGGTGAGAGCCCGGTCCACTTCCCGGGTGAGCCCGCGCGCCCGCGCCGTCGTCACCGCGGGGTGGCCCGCTGCTCGTCCAGCAGCGGCGCCAGCGCCGACCCGATGCTCCTGATGCTGGTGAACGTCTCCCGGGTCAGCACGGCCTGCGGGAATTCCACGCCGTAGTGGTCCTCCAGCAGCAGCATCATCTGCACGCTGGTCACCGAGTCCATACCCGCGTCCCACAGGTCGGCGTCCGCCGGCAGCCCGGGCACGATGTCCCGCAGCTTGGGCGCGCCGGCGATGACCTGCCTGATCTCCTCGTCCACGAGATGTCTCTCCTCAGCTTCCGAAGTGCCCGGTGGGTGCGTCGAGCCGATCGGCGCCCTCCGGCGCTCCCCTGCGCCGTCCGCGGCGTGAAGAGGCGGAAGCATTCCGTCCGTTCGGGCGTCCTGCCGGTGGCCGGGAGGTCGGGTTTCCGTGAATGCCGACGCCCGGAAAACGGCACCCGAACGGTATCCCCGCCTCGCTCGACAGTAAACACATGAACCCGTAGTCGTTCATACTTGCAGGACGAAGTCAACCCCCCCGTCCTGCGCGTCAGTGCAAGGCCGATGCTAAATTTGACGGAAAATCATCCCTGCCAGGACCACTGCCGCGACGGCGCCTGGGCGCGGCCCGAGAACGACTCCGCAGAGATCACAGCAAAAACGGAGTTCAACGTTCCGACGATTGCCGTGGGCCTCCGAATGGCCGGTTCCTGATCGGCCTGGCCGATCCAATGCGGAAGAGGGGCCACCGCGTCCTTGGTGAGCCCTCGTCCGGGGATCGGGAGCGTGAACTGCCTGGTCGGCCGCTTGCAGGTTCGACGAATGGGATGAATGGGACCTCTCGCGTGAACATCTATAAATGTGTCGCATCCTCCAATGTGCTCGCGCTGAGATTTTTTAGGACCCGGCGATTGATCTTGCCGTGGCTTTAGGGTTGTGGAATATTGATGGCCTGCTGAGCTGTTCGGACTGGATTCGGTGGACTGTTCACCTGGTGACGGTTTAAGAGGTAGCGATGACCGGTTCTGCTTCTGAATCTGCTATATTACTGGACGATTTGAGTCGCACCTTTCGCGGTCCGCAGGGGAGCGTCAAACGCGCCGTGGACGGCCTCTCGCTGCGCGTCGAGCGCGGTGAAATGCTGGGGCTCCTGGGCCCCAACGGAGCCGGGAAGACCAGCACCGCGAAGATACTGATGACAGTTCTGCTGCCGTCCTCGGGATCGGCGGGCATTCTCGGGCACGACGTGGTGAAGGACGCCCAGGCGGTACGCCGGCTCACCGGGGTGATCCTGGGCGGCGACGCCGGTCTGTACGCGCGGCTGTCGGCCCGGGACAACCTCCTGCTCTTCGCCGATCTCTACGGGATCCCGTACCGGGAGCAGAAGCGCCGCGTGCCCGAACTGCTGGACATGGTGGGGCTGCTCGGCAGCGAGCGAAAGCGCGTGGAGTCGTTCTCCCGCGGCATGAAGCAGCGGCTGCACATCGCGCGGGGCCTGCTGCACGACCCGCAGGTGGTCATCCTCGACGAACCGAGCAACGGGATCGACCCGGTGGGCGCCCGTGAACTGCGCGCGCTGGTCCGCGAACAGGTGCGGCAGGGGCGGACCGTGCTGCTCACCACGCACTACATGTTCGAGGCCGACGAGATGTGCGACCGGGTCGCGGTGATGCGCGACGGCCGGAAGATCGCGGAGGGGACACCCGAATCCCTGAAGAAGCAGACCGACGGCCAGGTCGTCCTCACCGTGCACGTCAACGGTGCCGGTGACGAGCACGTGGCGAGGCTGCGGCGGCTGCCCGGGGTGCGGTCGGTGAGCCTGTCCGGGCGCGACGCGGGCCAGTCCCTCGACATCCACAGCGGCCAGGAGACCGATGTGACCGCCGTGGTGCTGGCCGAGATCAGGGAGCTGACGGTCCTCCAGGTGATCAAGCGCGAGCCGACGCTGGAGGACGCGTACGTGTCCCTCATCACCGGGGACGACACGTGACGGCCTCCGCTGTCCTGTCACTGCGCGCCAACAGCGGCTACCTGGCCCGGTCGCTGCGGCTGGAACTGCGCCAGCTCGCGCGCTCCCGGCTCTACCTCTTCTTCGCGATCGTGCTGCCGCTGATCTTCGCCTCGCTGGCCTTCTACATGTTCCGCGGCTCGGTCCGGCACACCGCGCCCATCAGCGTGGCGCTGAGCGCCGGAATGATGGGCATGTGGTCCTCGACCCTGCTCGGTTCGGGGAACGCCATCAACCGGCTGCGCGTGTCGCAGGTCCTGGAACCCCTGGTGGCCAGTCCCCGGTCGACGTTCTTCGTCATCCTGCCGTTCACCCTGGCCACCGCGTCGCTGGGCGTCTACGGCCTCGGCGCGACCCTGCTGTGGAGCGCGGTGCTCTTCAGCATGCCGCTGCACATCGCCCACCCGCTGCTGTTCGCCGCCGCCGTCCTGGTGACGGTGCTGGCGCTGGGACTGCTGGGCCTGCTGCTGGCCTCGGGCTTCATCCTCTATCCCACCGCCCAGTCGCTGGCCAACTTCTTCGAGTACCCGGTGTGGATCCTCAGCGGCATGCTCGTGCCGATCTCCACCCTCCCGCGCCCGGTGCGGGTGGTCTCCCACGTCCTGGCCCCCACCTGGGGGGTCAGCGCGCTGGAGAACGCGGCCCTCGGATCCGCCGGGGCGGCCGGGCGCGCCGTGGGCATGTGCCTCCTGCTGTCCGCCGTCTACGTCGGCGTCACCCTCCTGCTGCTGGGGAGGTTCGAGTGGCTGGCACGCTCCAGCGGAACACTGGCGCTTCAGTGACGCTGAGGCTGTTCTTCGTCGCGGGCTGGCGCTCCCACCTGGCGCTGTTCCGCTGGCTGCGGCCGTCCGCCTTCATCCCCACCGTCATCGGCGTCCCGGTGGTGCAGCTGCTGTGGTTCGTCCACCTCGGCCGCTACCTGGGCACCCATCCCACCGGCTACTACGTGGTCGGCAACGCGCTGAACGCCTGCGCCGTGGCCGGCCTGTTCGCCCCGGCCATGTCGATCCAGGGCGAGCGCTTCGGCGGCACGCTCACCGCCGTACTGTCCACGCCGGCCAACAGATGGGTGATGTTCGGCGGACGCATCGTGCCCGCCGTCCTCATCGGCGCCTTCACCTCGGCGGTCATGCTGACGCTCGGCGTCGCCGCCGGGTGGGTGCACGTCCCGGCGCAGGCCCTGCCACGGCTGCTGCTCGCCGTACTCGTCACCGCCTCGTCCTGCAGCGCGTGCGGCCTGGTCGTCGGCGCGATCGGCCTGCGCACCCGGGAGGCCACCCTGGTGGCCAACATCGTGCTCTACCTCATGCTGCTGCTGTGCGGGGTGAACATCCCCATCGACCAGCTGCCGCCGTGGCTCGCCGCGGTCGGCCGGCTCATGCCGACGTCCCAGGGGATCGAGGCCGCACGCCGTGCGCTGTCGGGTGACGGCGGCGTCGCCGGGCTGCTGGGCCTGGAGCTGCTGAAGACCGCCGTGCTGGCGCTGCTGGCCCTGCTGCTCCTGCGCGCGCTGGAAACGGCCAGCAGGCGACGGGCCACACTCGACGACGTTTAAGGAGGACCAAGCGGGATGTCGCAGCCTGACAGCGTGCCTTTGACGTTCGGGCAACTCTCGGTCCGGCGGATCATCGCCCACTGGCCGCACGCCCGCTGGCCGGAGACGTACCTGAGCACTGCCGTGGCGGTGCCAGACGGCTGCCCGCCCGAGCGCGTCGCGGCAGCGCTGAGCACCCTGTGCCGGCGCCACGAGTCGCTGCGCACGCACTTCTCCGACACGCCGGAGGGCCCCGTCCAGCGGGTGCGGCCTGCCGCGGACCGGGTGGAGGCCGTCACCGTCGGGCTTCCGGCCGGCGCCTCGGAGCCCGACGCCATCGCGACCGCCCGCGGCCTGGCGAACGAACGCATCGACCTGGAGACCGACTTCGGCCGGCGCTTCACGGTGCTGACCCGGGGCGGCCGCCCGCGGTACGTCGTCATCGTCGCCGACCACATCGTCGCCGACGGGTTCGCCCACCGCCGGCTGCGCGCCGAGCTGACCGAACTCATGGGCGGGGACGACCCCCAGGGGCGGGAATGGCTGGCGCAGACCCCGGCGCAGCCGGCGGAGCTGGCCCTCTTCCAGCGGTCCGACGCCAACGCCGCCCGCCGGCAGGCCGCCCTCGGCCGGTGGGCGCACCTGCTGGAGACGCTGCCCCCCGAGGTCTTCCCGGTTCCCGAACCGGCCGAGGAGGCGCCCGGCCGCATCGAGGCCCAGCTGCGGTCGCCGGGGGCGCGCTCCGCGCTCGCGGCCGGGGCCGGGCGGCTGGGAGTACCGGCGCACGGCGTCCTGCTGTCCCTGACCTCGCTCGCGGTCGCGGCCGTGACCGGGACGGCGCAGGTCGTCCTCACCCTCCAGTCGAGCAACCGCTTCCGCCCGCCCTGGCACGAGCTGGTCAGCTCGATGAACCAGTACGCGCCGCTCCCGCTCGACACCGGCGCGCCGCCCGCAGGCTTCGGCCGGTACGCCGAGTCCGTCCAAGGCGCCGCCCTCCAGGCGTACCGCACCGGTTCCTACGACATGGACGCCGTCACCGAGCTGGTGCGCGCGGAGCGCGGCATCGCGCTCGGGTTCGACCACTTCTACAACTTCGCGGCCCACGACGCCTCCTCGGCGCCCGGCCACACCGGCGCGGGACCCGGGCGGATCGAGGCGACCCGTCCCCACCGGCAGATCGGACCGCGTCTCGACGTCAAGATCCGCAGCGGACCCGAGATGCCGATCGTGGTCCGCGCCGACCCCCGGCTCCTCCCGCAGCCACGGCTGCACGCCCTGCTCGCCTGGTACGACGAGCAGCTGCACCGGCTGGCCGCCGACGGGGACCTCGACATGGACGCGGTGGTCGCCGGCTGCCGCGACGCGGTCGGCCGCCAGGAGGTCCGGTGAGCGCGCGACCCGGCCGCCCGGCGCCGTCCGGCCCCCGCCACCGCGGGCCGGCCCGGGCGCTGCGCGGACCCCGGCAAAGGAGCAGGTGAGTGCTGCCTCTCTCCTTCGCGCAGCGCCGGCTGTGGTTCATCGACCGCCTGGAGGACACCGGCGCGGCCTACAACGTGCCGACCGCGCTGCGCCTGACCGGGCCGCTGGACGTGGCGGCGCTGCGCGGCGCGCTCGCCGACGTGGTGGGGCGGCACGAGCCGCTGCGGACCGTCTTCCCCGAGAAGGACGGTTCGTCCTGCCAGCGCGTCATCGACGCCGACGCCGCCCGCCCGCACCTGCCGGTCGTCGCGCTGTCCGAGGACGAGGTCGACGCGGCCGTGCGGCGGTCCGTCGCGCTCCCGTTCGACCTGACCCGCCCGCCCTTCCGCGCGGAGCTGTTCGAGCTGGGACCGCTGGACCACGTCCTCCTGCTGGTGGCGCACCACATCGCCACGGACGGCTGGTCGACCGGTCCCCTGCTGGGCGACCTGGCGGCGGCCTACCGCTCACGCACGGACGGCGGCAAGCCGGGCCTGGAAGAGCTGCCGGTGCGGTACGCCGACTACACGCTGTGGCAGCGCGAGCTGCTGGGCGATCCCGCCGACCCGGACAGCGTCCACGCCCGCGAGGCGGACCACTGGCGGCAGGTCCTGGACGGGATGCCGGAGGTGCTGTCGCTGCCGGCCGACCGCCCCCGCCCGCCGGTCGCCGGACACCAGGGGGGCCGGACGCCCTTCCGCTGCGGTCCCGAGCGCTTCCGCGCACTGGCGCGGCTGGCGCGCGACCGGCGGTGCACGCCGTTCATGGTGGTGCACGCGGCCGTGGCCGTTCTGCTCAGCCGCATGGGCGCGGGCGAGGACCTGCCGATCGGCGCGGTCGTCTCCGGCCGGCAGGACGAAGAACTGGACGGCATGGTCGGCTTCTTCGTCAACACCCTCGTGCTGCGCACCGACCTGTCGGGCGATCCGTCCTTCACCGAGCTGCTGGAGCGCGTGCGGCGCACCGACCTCGACGCCTTCGCGCACCAGGACCTGCCGTTCGACCTGCTGGTGGCCGCGCTGAATCCGCCGCGCTCCCCGGCCCACCACCCGCTGTTCCAGGTGATGATCGCCCTCGGTGCGCACAGCCAGGACGGGCCGGACTTCGGCGCGGTCGCGGCGACGCCGCTGGCGGTGGACGGGCCGCCCTCGGCCAAGTTCGACCTGACCTTCCAGCTCGCCGAGCGCCACGGCGGTCCCGGCACCGCGCACGACCTCGACGGCTACCTGGAGTACGCGGCCGGCCTCTTCGACCACCGGACCGCGGAAGGCCTGTGCGAGCGCCTGCTCCGCGTCCTCGACGCCGTGCTGGAGGACCCGTCGCGCACCGTCCACCGGATCGACGTGCTGTCCGCCGAGGAGCGCCACCGGACCCTGGTGGAGTGGAACGCGACGGACCGGCGCCTGCCGGCCGGTACGCTGCCGGCCGCGCTGGCCGCGCGGGCGGCGGCCGATCCCGGGGCGCCCGCCGTGGTGAGCGGGCGGTCGACGCTCACCTACGGCGAGCTGCACGCGCGGGCGGGGCGGCTCGCGGCCCGGCTGACCGTCGCGGGAGCCGGCCCCGGCATCCCCGTCGCGGTCGCGCTGCCCCGTTCGGCGGACCTGGTGGTGGCCGTGCTGGCCGTCCTCACCGCGGGCGGCGCGTACCTTCCGGTGGATCCGGAACACCCGGCGGCGCGGACGGCGGACGTGCTCGCCGACGCCCGGCCGGTGTGCGTGGTCACCGACCGCGTGACCCGCGGCGAACTGCCGGACACGGGAACCCCGGTGGTGCTCGTGGACGGACCGGCGCCGCCCCGCGCGGGCCGGTCCCGCCCGGCGGCCGTGCCCGGCCCCGCCGCGGACGACCCCGCGTACGTGATCTACACCTCCGGCACCACCGGCCGGCCCAAGGGGGTGGCCGTCCCGCACGCCGCCCTCGGCAACCGGCTGCGGTGGATGCAGGGCACCTACCCGTTGAGCCGCACCGACCGCGTCCTGCACAAGACGCAGGTCGGCTTCGACGTCTCGCTCTGGGAACTGCTCTGGCCGCTGTGCGAGGGCGCGGTGCTCGTCCTGGCCGAGCCCGGCGAGCACCGGGATCCGGCCCGGCTGGCCCGTACCGTCCGCGAGTCGGGTGTCACCGTGGCGCACTTCGTCCCCTCGATGCTGGACCACTTCCTGGCCGAGGCGGAGGCCGGCGCGCACGGCGGCCTGCGGCGGATCTTCTGCAGCGGGGAGGCGCTGTCCAGGGAGACGGTACGGGAGTTCCACCGTGTCCTGCCCGGGGTCGCGCTGGAGAACCTGTACGGTCCGACCGAGGCCGCCGTCGACGTGACGTACCGCTCCTGCCCGCCGGGGGAGGCGGGTCCCGTCCCGATCGGCCGGCCGGTGTGGAACACCCGCGTGTACGTCCTGGACCGGATGCTCCAGCCCTGTCCGCCGGGCGTGCCGGGGGAGTTGTACCTCGGCGGGGTCCAACTGGCGCTGGGATATGTGAACAGGCCCGGCCTGACCGCCGCCTGCTTCGTGGCCGACCCGCACCACGGGTCCGGCACCCGCATGTACCGGACGGGCGACATCGTCCGGTGGCGGCCGGACGGGAGCCTGGACTACCTGGGCCGCGCCGACCAGCAGGTCAAGCTGAGGGGCCAGCGGCTCGAACTGGGCGAGGTCGAGAGCCTGCTGGCCGAGGACGGATCGGTGGGATCGGCGTGCGCGGTGGTGCGCACCGACACCGGCGGCGGGCAGCTGCTCGTCGCCTACGTCACCCCGGCGCACCGCCCCGGTCCCGGCGGCGCGGCCCCCCGGCGGCCGGAACCCGCCCGGCTGCGCGCGCTGCTGGCCGCCAGGCTGCCCCGGGCCATGGTGCCCGGCGCGGTCGTCGTCCTGGACAGGCTGCCGCTGAGCCACAACGGCAAGCTCGACCGGGCGGCCCTGCCCGCCCCGCGAGCCGAGGCGACCCGGGAGAGCCGCGCTCCCGGCGATCCGGCCGAGGCCGCCGCCGCCCGGATCACCGCCGAACTGCTGGGCCTGCCGTCGGTCGGCGTCGACGACGACTTCTTCGGCCACGGCGGGAATTCGCTGCTGGCGATCCGGCTGGCCCGGCGGCTGACCCGCGCCCTGGGGGTGGAGGTCCCGGTCCAGGCGGTGTTCCGCTGGCCCACCGTCTCGAAGCTGATCGGCAACCTGTCCGCGCCGGGCGGCGGCCCGGTCGCGGAGGGGACCGCGCCCCTGCTGGCGCTCAGGCCGGGAGGCCGCCGTACGCCGCTCTTCTTCGTCCATCCGGGTACCGGCCTGGGCTGGTGCTACTTCCGGCTGCTGGAGGACCTCGACGCCGACTGGCCCGTTCACGCCCTCCAGGCACGCGGCCTGACCGGCGGCCAGGACGCGCACCGGCTGCCCGGCAGCGTCGAGGAGATGGCGGACGACTACATCGCCCGGATCAGGACGGTGCAGCCCGGGGGCCCCTACCACCTGCTCGGATGGTCCTTCGGCGGGCTGGTGGCACACGCCATGGCGACCCGGCTCCAGCAGGCGGGTGAACGGGTGGACCTGCTCGTGGCGTTCGACAGCTTTCCGGAGCCGCCGGGACCGGTGCCGCACGAGGCCGGCGAGGAGGAACTGGTGTCGGCGGCCCTGCGCAACCTCCTGGACGGTGCGCCGGGACCCGCCGGAGGCCGGGGGATCGACGAGGCGACGGTCCAGGAACTGCGCCGGCGGTTCCCGCCGCTGGCCGGAGCCGACCCGTCGCGCGTGCGGTCGGCCGTGCGGGTCGGGATGAACAACGTCGCTCTGATGGGCCGCTTCACCCCGGCGCGCTTCGAGGGGGATCTGACCCTGCTGACGGCCCGCCGCGAACCACCGCGGGACGGGCGGTCCGGCGGCACACCGCCGGCGGACTCCTGGCGCCCCTACGTCAGCGGGCAGGTGACCGTGCTGCCGGTCGACTGCGACCACTACGAGATGTTCACCACGGCAGTACCGGAGACCGCCCGCCTGCTGGGCGCCGCGCTCGACGCCCGGCGGACAGGACAGACCGAGGAGACCTCATGAGCAATCCCTTCGACGACCGGGCCGCGTCCTTCCACGTCCTGTGCAACGAGGAGGCGCAGCACTCGCTGTGGCCGGCCGGCCTTCCGGTGCCGGCGGGCTGGTCGGTCGTACTCGACGAGCGTCCGTACGAGGAGTGCGTCGCCTACGTGGACACGCACTGGGCCGACATACGGCCCCGCGGACTCGCCGCCCGGACGGGCGCGGCCGTGCCCGGCCGGGAGGACGTATGAGCGGCGGTCCCGCGTACGACACCGCGGCCCGGGTCTTCGCGCGGCAGGCGGCGGCGACACCCGGCGCCGTCGCCGTCGAGTGCGGCGGGGAGTCGCTGACCTACGCGGAACTGGACGCGTGGGCCGAGCGGTTGGCACGGATGCTCAGGGCGCACGGCGCGGGCCCCGAACGGCTGGTGGCGCTCTCGCTGCGACGGTCGGTGCGGCTGGTCGCGACGCTGCTCGCCGTGGCCCGGACGGGCGCCGCGTATCTGCCCCTCGCCCTGGACCACCCGCCGGAGCGTACCCGCCACGTGCTGCGGGACGCGCGCCCGCTGCTGCTGGTCACCGAAGCGGGCGCCGAGCCGCCGCGGACCGGCGACCCGGGACCCGATCTGCCGACGATCCACCTGGACCGGTGCGCCGACGCCGCCTGTCCGGCGGCCGGCCGGTCCGGAGCCGGGGACCCCGCCGCGCCGGCCGCCCACCCCGACAACGCCGCCTACGTCCTGTACACCTCGGGTTCCACCGGAACCCCCAAAGGCGTCGTCGTCACCGTCGGGAATCTGGACAACCTGCTGCGCGCGTTCACCGAGCGCCTGCGGCTCTCGGCACGGGACCGCTTCCTGGCGGTCACCACGACGAGCTTCGACATCGCGGCGCTGGAGGTGTTCGTCCCGCTGCTCAGCGGCGCCACCCTGGTCATGGCCACAGACGACGAGCACCGCGATCCGGCGCGGCTCGCGCGCCTGATGGGCGTGAAGGACATCACCGCCGCCCAGGCCACCCCCGCGATGTGGCAGTCCGTCCTGGCCGCGGACCCGCCGGACCTGTCGCGGCTGCACGCCCTGGTCGGCGGCGAGGCGCTGCCGGAGCGGCTCGCGCGCGACCTGCACGCCCGTGCGCGGGAGGTGACCAACCTCTACGGCCCGACCGAGACCACCGTGTGGGCCACCGCCATGTCGCTGCGCGAGGAGCGCCATCTCGCACGGCCGCCGATTGGTGGTGCGGTGTGGAATACGCGGGTGTATGTGCTGGATGGTGTGTTGCGGCCGGTGCCGGTGGGTGTGGTGGGGGAGTTGTATGTGGGTGGGTGTCAGGTGGCGCGGGGGTATGTGGGTCGGCCGGGTTTGACGGCGGTGCGTTTTGTGGCGGATCCGTTCGGTGGTGCGGGGTCGCGGATGTATCGGACGGGGGATCTGGTGCGGTGGGGGG
>NZ_JAJSYW010000025.1:0-62217 GCF_036815005.1 Streptomyces sp. IBSBF 2435
GGGGGCGGGCTGCCCGGGGGAGGAAGAAGCCGAGGAGGAAGGCCACCGCGATCAGCCCCCCGGTGCACAGCGCCGTCGTGGACGCGGCGTCCAGTGCCGAGGAGGCGTGCGCGGCGGTGCCGCCGGCGGAGTCGCCGAGGATGTTGAAGAAGACCGTGCCCAGCGCCGCGATGCCCAGCGTCATCCCGAGCTGCTGCACGGCTTGCAGCGTCCCCGAGGCGGAGCCGATCTCGTGGGGCTCGACACCGCCGAGGATGATGTCGAAGAGCGGCACGAAGATCATGCCCATCCCGGCGCCGCCGGCCACCAGCGGAGCGGCCAGCTGCCAGGCCGTCAGGTCCGCGCCCGCGGTCTGGAAGACCGCGTAGAGGCCCAGGACACCGGCGCCCATCAGCGCCAGGCCGATGTGCAGCACCTTGCGGCCGAGCGTGCCCATGAAGATCGCACCGCCGGCCGAGCCGAAGAGCGCGCCCACCGCCCAGGGCGCGGTGGCCAGCGCCGAGTGCAGCGCGGTGTAGCCGAGGCCGACCTGGAGGAAGACCCCGAGGGTGAGGATCATGCCGCCCATCGAGGCGGTGAAGGCGATGGCGAAGGCGACCCCGGAGACGTAGGAGCGCTTGCGGAAGACGCTCGGCTCGACCAGCGGGCTGAGGCCGGCGCGGCTGCGGCGGACCTGGTGCAGGGCGAAGACGCCGAGGACCGGCAGCGAGGCGGCGAGCATCACCAGCGTCCAGGCGGGCCAGCCCAGTTCGCGGCCCTGGACCAGCGGGAAGACCAGCAGGAAGGCGCCCGCGCCGGCCAGCAGCACACCGAGCGAGTCGAGCCGTACACCGCGTGCGGCGGGCTTGATGTCCGGCAGGAACCTCCAGCCCACGGCGAGCGCGGCCAGTCCGATCGGCAGGTTGATACCGAAGATCATCCGCCAGCCGCTGCCGAAGAGGTCCGCGTGGATGAGCACTCCCGCGACCACCGGGCCGAGCACCGCCGACAGGCCCATCATCGGCCCGAAGATGCCCCAGGCCTTCTTCACTTCCCGCGGCGAGAAGATCTCCCGCGGTATGCCGAAGCACTGCGGGATCATGACCGCGCCGAAGGCGCCCTGCACGAGCCGGGCGCCGATGAGCATCGACGGGCTCTGGGCCGTCGCGCAGATCATCGAGCCGACCACGAAGCCGGCCATCCCGGTGAGCAGCACCCGCTTGCGGCCGAACATGTCGCCGAGCCGCCCGCCGACGAGCAGCGCGACCGCCATCGCCAGGGTGTAGCTCGCGGCGATCCACTGGAGGTCGGCGTAGGAGCCGCCCAGCGACGTACGGATCGAGGGCGCGGCGACGTTCGCGATCGTCGAGTCCAGCAGGTCCATGACACTGGCGGCGAGCACCGCGGTGTAGCCGAGCCAGCGGCCGGGGAGGCCGACGGGGGAGTCGGCGGCGTCGGGAGCGAGATCCTTCGTGGTGTCCATGAGGAAGACGCTATGCGCGCATGCGGTCAGCTTCTGTCCGCATAAGGACCGCCGCCGGTGGCGGTTCTCCCCGGGTCTACTCCTGCGGACGGAAGGCCACCGCGGCCAGCAGCGCGGCGAGGTGCTGCTCACCCTTCTCGTTCGGGTGAAACCAGTCCCAGGTGCTCAGCTCGTCGGTGCCGAAGCGGTAGCCGAAGACCGCGCCCCCGTCGTAGCGGCAGCGCGTGTACTGTCCGCAGACCTGTCCCAGCACCCCGTTGTAGGCGATCACCCGGTCGCGGACCGCGGTGCGCCTGGCCTTCGCGGCGGCGCTCTGCGAATCGGCGTCACCGAGCATCGACGGACACAGGCCGAGCTTCCAGATCTGCTTGCCCAGCACATTGGAACGGCCGACCGACCACAGCCGCTCCAGGTCGGGGATGCTGGCGACCAGGACCTGGGTGTTCGGCAGCGCCGTGTGCAGATACGCCAGGGTGGCCTTGAAGGCGGTGCGGAAGGCCGCGACCGACGTCATCGTGCCGGGCCGCGACGTACAGGCGTCGTTCGCGCCGATCAGCACCGTCACCATCGCCGGCCGGTGCGCCGCGGCCGCCCGCGCCTGGTCGGGCAGTTCGGCGATCTTGGCGCCGCTGTCGGCGACGTTCCAGCTGCGGGTGGCGGGCGCGGTCGCGGTCAGCCGCTGGGCGATGCTGGCGACCGAGCTGCGCGAGCCGGTCGCCCAGGACACCTCGGGGCAGTCGGACAGCGGCTTGCAAGCGTCGAAGCCGCGGGTGACGGAGTCGCCGAGCGCGGCCACCGAGACCGGGTGGACATTCCACGGGCGGGCCGGCGGGGCGGGCGCCGCCTCGCGTGCGGAATGCGAGGTGTGTGCGGTGGGCGACCCCGACGTGGACGCCCGCCCACCGCCGGGTGAGCCGCCCGAGGAGCATCCGCCCAGCAGAACGGCGGCCACGGCCAGTGCCAGGCCGCTTCGCGGCAGCGATCGCATACAGGACTTCCCTCCGACGTGTGGGCGACATCAGGTAACAGCCCGACGGTACGTCACGCTCTCAGAGACGCCGCACGGTAGCTTTTTCCCTGACACCCGGATCGATGTGACGGGAGGTCGGGCACGACCGGGCGTCAAACCATCAGTTGTTGTCCTGTTTGCCGCGAATAGTGCAGAATGTCTCATGTTGCCCCGGGAGCAGCCGGTTCGGGTGTTGAGGCCGCTGGGGAAGGCGAACCTCGTCCCACACTGGAGGTACCGGTGACGACACGTGGTGTTCTGTACGTCCACGCCGCACCGCGCGCGCTCTGCCCGCACGTCGAATGGGCCGTCGCGGGCGTCCTCGGCGTACGCGTCAGCCTGGACTGGATCCGCCAGCCGGCCGCACCGGGCACGTGGCGTGCCGAATTCTCCTGGCAGGGCCAGCCGGGCACCGCCTCCAAACTGGCGTCCGCGCTGCGCGGCTGGCACCTGCTGCGCTTCGAGGTCACCGCTGAGCCCTGCGCCAGCGCCGAGGGCGAGCGCTACAGCGCCACGCCGGAGCTGGGCATCTTCCACGCGGTCATCGGCATGCACGGCGACATCCTGATCCCCGAGGACCGGCTGCGCGCCGCCATGCAGCGGGCCCGCAGCGGCGAGGCCGACCTGGAGGACGAGCTGTCGCGGCTGCTGGGCAAGCCGTGGGACGACGAGCTGGAGCCGTTCCGCTACGCCGGTGAGGGCGCGCCGGTCCGCTGGCTGCACCAGGTCGTCTGACCCGCGCTCAGCCGGCCGCTCCTGGCCGCCCCTTGCCCGGCCCCGAACGGTCCGCTCGGGGCCGCGCCGGTCGTGCGGTCCGCTTCCGGTTCGGTCCGCAACCCGATTGGTCCCTCCCCGCCGCCACCGCCGCGGCATAGCCTGCGGTCATGTCCGACTCACTCACCGTCGCGGTCCTCGGCACCGGCCTCATGGGCGCCGGGATGGCCCGCAACCTGTCCGCCGCCGGCCATGACGTCCGCGCCTGGAACCGCACCCTGTCCCGCGCACAGCCGCTGGCCGCCGACGGCGTCCGGGTCGTCGCCGACCCCGCGGAGGCCGTACGCGACGCCGACGCCGTCCTCACCATGCTGCTCGACGGTCCCGCCACCGAGGCGGCCGTCAGCGGCGCCGCCGCGGGCCTCAGACCCGGAGCGCTCTGGCTGCAGACCGGCACCGTCGGGCCCGAGGCGCAGGCCGCGCTCGCCGCCCGCGCCGCCGACCACGGCCTGGTCTTCTTCGACTCGCCCGTCCTCGGTACGCGCTCGGTCGCCGACGCGGGCGAGCTGACCGTACTGGCCGCGGGCCCCGAGGACGCCCGGCCGGTCGCGGCCGCGGTCTTCGACGCGATCGGCAGCGGCACCGTCTGGCTGCCGGGACCCGCGGCGGACGGCCCGGCCAGCCGGCTCAAGCTGGTGCTCAACAACTGGGTGCTGGCCCTGACCGCCGCCACCGGCGAGACACTGGCCCTGGCCAAGGCCCTCGGCGTCGACCCCGACCGCTTCTTCGAGGCCATCGAGGGCGGCTCCATGGACACGCCCTACCTGCGGATGAAGGCCGCGGCCATCCTCGGCGGCGACTTCACCCCCAGTTTCACCGTCCAGGGCGCCGCCAAGGACCTCGACCTGATCGTGGCCGCGGGCGAGGCGGCCGGCGCCCGCATGGACCTCGCCGCCGCCGGTGCGGCCCGCTTCCACCGGGCCGCCGCCCAGGGCCACGCCGCCGAGGACATGGCGGCGGGCTACTTCGCCAGCTGGGACGACGCCTGACGCGGCGAACCCGGGGGACCGCCCTGGATGGGCGGTCCCCCGGGTTCACCGGCAACCATCGGGCTCAGGGGCCCGTAAGCACTCAGGCGCTGAAACTCCGCAGCGCCAGGACCACATTGTGGCCGCCGAAGCCGAAGGAGTCGTTCAGGGCCGCGATCGTGCCCTCCGGGAGCGGACGGGCCTTGTCGCGGACGATGTCCGCGTCGGCCTCCGGGTCCTGGTCGGTGAGGTTGATCGTCGGCGGGGCGATGCGGTGGTAGAGGGCCAGCACGGAGGCGACCGTCTCGATGCCGCCGGCGCCGCCGAGCAGGTGGCCGGTCATGGACTTGGTGGCGGAGATCGCCATGTGGTCCACGTCGTCCCCGAACACCTTCCGCAGCGCCTTGATCTCCGCCACATCACCCTGCGGGGTGGACGTGGCGTGCGCGTTGACGTGCACGATCTCGGCCGGCTTGAGGTCCGAGCGGTCCAGCAGGTGCTGGAGTGCCGCCGCGATACCGCGGCCGGTCGGCTCCGGCTGGGTGATGTGGTGCGCGTCGGCCGAGATGCCCTGGCCGACCAGCTCCGCGTACACCCGGGCGCCGCGCGCCTTCGCGTGCTCCACCGACTCCAGCACGACCACGCCCGCGCCCTCGCCGAGGACGAAGCCGTCCCGGCCGGCGTCGTAGGGGCGCGAGGCGCCCTGCGGGTCGTCGTTGTTCTTGGACATCGCCATCATGTTGCCGAAGGCGACGATCGGCAGCGGGTGGATCGCCGCCTCGGTGCCGCCGGCCACGACCACGTCGGCGCGGCCGGTGCGGATCATCTCGACCGCGTAGCCGATCGCCTCGGCGCCCGACGCGCACGCGCTGACCGGGGTGTGCACGCCGGCCCGCGCGTTGATGTCGATGCCGACGTTCGCCGACGGGCTGTTGGGCATCAGCATCGGCACGGTGTGCGGGGATACTTTGCGTACTCCCTGGTCCTTGAGGACGTCGTACTGCCCGAGCAGCGTCGTGACGCCGCCGATGCCGGAGGCGACGACCGCGCCGAGCCGGTCGGGGTCGACCGCCGGGTCCTCGCCCGCCTTCGCGGTGAAGCCGGCGTCCGCCCACGCCTCACGGGCCGCGATCAGCGCGAACTGCGCGCTGCGGTCCAGCTTGCGGGCCAGCGGCCTGGGCAGCACGTCCCCGGGCTGCACGGCGATCTGCGCGGCGATCCTTACCGGCAGCTCGGCCGCCCAGTCCTGTTCGAGCAGGCGCACGCCTGACCGGCCGGCCAGCAGCGCCTCCCAGGTCGACGCGCTGTCGCCACCCAGCGGTGTGGTTGCTCCGATACCGGTGACGACCACGGTGCGATTGGTCGGGCTCACAGGAATTGTCTCTCCACGTCTAGAAGGGCGGGCGACAGACGCGTCGTCCCGGTTGCGATCCCGCGGACTCCGCGCCGAGGGATCGTTTCGGCCCAGCGCCGTCAGGCCTGCTGCGCCTTGAGGATGTAGTCGGCCGCGTCGCCGACGGTCTTCAGGTTCTTGACGTCGTCGTCCGGGATCTTGACGCTGAACTGCTCCTCCGCCGCCACGACGACCTCGACCATCGACAGCGAGTCGACGTCCAGGTCATCGGTGAAGGACTTGTCGACCTGGACGTCCTCGGTGGGGATGCCGGCGATCTCGTTGACGATCTCGGCGAGACCGGCGACGATCTCTTCCTGGGTGGCCATTGTTTACGGCGCTCCTTGATGTGTTACCGATGGCGCGGCGGGCGGGACTGCTGCGCCGCGAGGGTGTGTGTGACTAGGGGAGAGTAACCACAGTCGCCGCGTACACGAGACCCGCCCCGAAGCCGATGACCAGCGCGGTGTCCCCGCTCTTGGCCTCGCCCGTGGCGAGCAGCCGCTCCATGGCGAGCGGAATGGACGCGGCGGAGGTGTTGCCCGTGGTCTCGACGTCGCGGGCCACCGCGACATGGTCGGGAAGCTTGAGCGTCTTGATCATCGAGTCGATGATCCGCATGTTCGCCTGGTGCGGGATGAACACGTCGAGCTGGTCCGCGGTGATCCCGGCGGCGTCCAGCGCCTCCTGGGCCACCTTCGCCATCTCGAACACCGCCCAGCGGAAGACCGCCTGGCCCTCCTGCGTGATCGCAGGGAAGCGCACCTGGTCGGCCGGAGTGTCCCGGTAGACCTCCCACGAGACGGTCTGCTTGATGGTCTCCGACTTGTCGCCCTCGGAGCCCCACACCGTCGGGCCCATGGCCGGCACCTTGGACGGGCCGACGACGACCGCGCCGGCGCCGTCGGCGAACAGGAAGGCCGTCGTACGGTCCTCCTTGTCGGTCAGGTCGCTCAGCCGCTCCACACCGATCACCAGCACGTGGTGGGCGGTGCCGTCGGTGATCATGCTCTTGGCGAGGGTGAGGCCGTACGTGAAGCCCGCGCAGCCGGCGGAGATGTCGAACGCGGCCGGCTTGCCCGCGCCGATCCGGTGCGCGATGTCGGTGGCGACCGCGGGGGTCTGCTTGAAGTGCGAGACCGTCGCCACGATGACGGCGTCGATCTCCGAGGCGCTGATGCCGGCGTCCGCGAGGGCCTTGCCGCCCGCGGCGAGCGACATCTCCGCCACCGTCTCGTCAGGACCGGCCCAGTGCCGGCTGGCGATGCCGGACCGCGACCTGATCCACTCGTCGCTGGACTCGATGTTCTCCAGGATCACCTCGTTGGTGACCACCCGGGTGGGGCGGTAGCCGCCGACTCCGAGGATCCGCGCGTACGGGGAGCCCTTGCTCGGATTGATCTTCGCTGTCATCGCTGCAACGGCTCCTTTTCTGGGGTGGCCTGAGATGCGGCGTCCGCGGCCCGCGCCGCGGACTCGGCGACCAGCGCACGGGCCGCGTCGAGGTCGTCGGGCGTCTTGAGCGCCAGCGTCCGCACCCCGGGCAGCGCCCGCTTGGCCAGACCCACCAGCGTGCCGCCCGGCGACACCTCGATGATCGCGGTGACCCCGCGCTCCGTGAACGTCTCCATGCACAAATCCCAGCGCACTGGATTGGACACCTGAGCGACCAGCCGGCGTACCACGTCGGCGCCGCTGCCCACCGTCTGCCCGTCTGCATTCGAAACATACGGCAGCGTCGGCTCCGCGACGGTCAGCGAGGGGGCGAGCGCCTCCAGCGCCGCGACCGCGGATGCCATGTGGGCGGTGTGGAAGGCGCCCGCGACCTTGAGCGGCCGTACCCGGGCCGCCTCCGGCTTGTCCTCGGCGAGCGCGGCGAGCTGCTCAAGAGTGCCCGCGGCAACGATCTGGCCGGCCCCGTTCACATTGGCCGGGGTCAGCCCCAGCCGCGTCAGGTGGGCCACCACCGCTTCCGGGTCGCCGCCGAGCACCGCGGACATGCCGGTCGCGGTCACCGCCGCCGCGTCGGCCATCGCCCGGCCGCGGGCCGCCACGAACGTCATCGCGTCCTGCGCGGACAGCACCCCGGCCAGTACGGCCGCGGTGATCTCGCCGACGCTGTGGCCGGCCACCAGGTCCGGGGTCAGCCCCAGCTCGCCGGCGGACAGCAGGCCCGCGGCGACCAGCAGCGGCTGCGCGACCTTGGTGTCGCGGATCTCGTCCGCGTCCGCCTTGGTGCCGTAGTGGGCGAGATCCAGCTCCGCCGCGGCCGACCAGCCTGCGAGGCGGTCGGCGGCGCCGGGGAGTTCGAGCCAGGGGGCGAGGAAGCCGGGCGTCTGTGCGCCCTGGCCGGGAGCGACGAGTACGAGCACCTTCACACTCTCTCTCGCGAGCGGGGATCACCGCCGGTGGGGACAGGGACCAAGAACTGTCAGGTGATTTGTGGGTGTCCCACAAAAGCTCAGCCGGGACGCTCCGCATTCGAGAGCCTGCCCAGGATGAGGGCGATGCGCAGGGTGAACGCCGAACGTACGTCTGAAGGAGACCACCCGGTGACATCGGTCACACGTCGCAGCCGGTAGCGCACGGTATTGGGGTGCACGAACAGCATCCGCGCGGCCCCTTCGAGGGACGAGGCCTGCTCCAGATAGACACTCAGCGTCTCCAGCAGCGCCGAGCCCGCTTCTTCCAGAGGCCTGTAGATCTCCTCCACCAATTGCTCACGCGCATGGCGGTCGCCCGCCATCGCGCGCTCCGGCAGCAGGTCGTCGGACGACACCGGACGCGGCGCGTCCGGCCACGCGTGGCAGGCCCGCAGGCCCGCCGCCGCGGCCTGCGCCGAACGGGTCGCCGACAGCAGGTCGCCCACCACGGGCCCGGCCACCACGGGGCCGGCCGCGAAGGGCCCGATGAGCGCCTTCGCGACCCGCAGCGGGTCGTCGTCGCCGCCCGCGACCACCACCAGGCGCTCACCGAGCACCCCGGTCAGCACTTGCAGCTTCGCGTGCCGGGACGCCCGCCTGATCGCCTCGACGGTCAGCTCGCTGTCCCCGCTCGGCGCGGTGCCGAGCACCACGACGATCTTGTCCGGCGAATTCCAGCCGAGTGCCGCCGCCCGGGACAGCACGCCCTCGTCGGCCTCGCCCGACAGCACCGCGTTGACCACCAGCGACTCGAGGCGCGCGTCCCACGCGCCGCGCGCCTCCGCGGCCTGCGCGTACACCTGTGCGGTGGCGAAGGCGATCTCCCGCGCGTAGACGAGCAGCGCCTCGCGCAGCACCCCTTGGTCGCCGGGCGCCGCGACCTCGTCGATCGCGGCCTCCATCACCTCGATCGTGGTCCGCACCATCTCCACGGTCTGCCGCAGCGAGATCGCCCGGGTCAGCTCGCGCGGCGCCGTACCGAACACGTCCGTGCTGATCGCCTGCGGCGCCTCGGGGTGCCGGAACCACTCGGTGAACGCGGCGATGCCGGCCTGCGCCACCAGGCCGATCCACGAGCGGTTCTCCGGCGGCATCGCCCGATACCACGGCAGCTGGGCGTCCATCCGCGCGATGGCGTTCGCGGCCAGCCTTCCGGCGGACTTCTCCAGTCGGCGCAGCGTCGCGGGATGGTCCCCGCGACCGGGTTCGGCGGGGGGCTGCGGTGACTGAGAGGCGTTCGGCACGAGGCCAAGCCTATGGGGTCGGTTTTTCCGGCTTCCCGGGGCGGCGGGCCGCCGTCCCGGCGACGGCATACGGTAGAGGCATGATCGACGTGCGCCGGGGCGGCGACCGCTACGCCGGCGGGGAGCCGGAGGCCGGGGTCGACACCCGGCACGCCTTCTCCTTCTCCGGCTTCTACGACCCCGACAACATACGGTTCGGGCTGCTCGTCGCCTGCAACGAGGAACGGCTCGCGCCGGGCGCCGGATTCGGTGAACACACCCATCGCGACACGGAGATCGTCACCTGGGTCACCGAGGGCGAGCTGGAACACCGGGACACCGGCGGCCGGGTCGCGCGGCTGCGGGCCGGCGACGCGCAATGGCTGAGCGCCGGCAGCGGGGTGCGGCACGTCGAACACAACGTCGGCGAGGGACCGCTGACCTTCCTTCAGATGTGGCTGCACCCCGATGCCTTCGGGGCCGGGCCGCAGTACGCCGCCGTCACCGGGCCCGTCCCGGCGGGCCCCGGGCTCACCCTGCTGGCGTCCGGGGCGCCGGACGCCACGCCCCCGCTGCGGCTGCGGCAGCGGGCCGCCGCGCTGTGGGTCGGCCGCCCCCTCGTTCCCGACCAGGTGGCGCTGCCCCCGGCCGAGTTCGGCTACCTCCACGTCCTGCGCGGCACCGTCCGCCTCGCGCGGGAGACGCTCGACCCGGGCGACGCCGCCCGGATCACCGGCGAGCCGGCCCTGACCGCCCTCGCCTCGGGCGGCGCCGAATACGTCTTCTGGTCCATGCACGCCGAGCCGCCCCCCGCCTCCCCGCCCAGGAGCTAGGAACCGCACACCCGGCCCCGACGCCGCACAAGTGTGCCCACCGGGGCCGCCCCGGCAGGGGCGCGAGGAACCGCGCACCCAGCCCCCACGGCGCGGCACCCGCCGAGAAGGCCCGAGGGGCACCCCCTTACGCGCACAGGCCGCCAGGAAAAACGGCGCGGCACCCGCCGAGAGGCCCGAGGGGCGCCCCCTTACACCCCCCCAGCCAGCTCGGAGAGCACCGCATCGGTCAGCGCCGGCCACAACGGCTGCGCCCACGGGCCGAAGTCCCGATCCGTGAGTACCGCGCAGGCGGCCCCCGCACCCGGGTCGAACCAGAGAAACGTGCCGGACTGCCCGAAGTGGCCGAAAGTCGTCGGAGCCGACCGGGACCCGGTCCAGTGCGGCGACTTGTGCCCGCGGATCTCGAAGCCGAGGCCCCAGTCGTTGGGGTCCTGGAGCCCGTACCCGGGCAGCACCCCGCGCAGCCCGGGGAAGCTCACCTCCCGGGTGGCCAGCGCCACGGAGGACGGGTGCAGCAGCCGCGGCGCCTGCACCTCCGCCGCGAACCGCCCGAGGTCCTCCGCCGTGGATACCGCGCCCGCGCCCGGCGAGCCCGGTAGCGCCGTCCCGGTCATCCCGAGCGGCTGGAGCACCGCCTCGCGCAGGTAGGAGGCGAACGGCATGCCCGCCGCCCTGGCGATCGTGTCGCCGAGCACCTCGAACCCGGCGTTCGAGTACATCCGCCGGGTGCCGGGCGCGGCCATGACCCGGTGCTCGTCGAACGCGAGCCCCGAGGTGTGCGCGAGCAGGTGGCGCACCGTGGAGCCGTCGGGGCCGGCCGGGTCGTCCAGTTCGAAGACGCCCTCCTCGTACGCGACGAGCGCCGCGTACGCGGTCAGCGGCTTGGTCACCGACGCGAGCGGGAAGGCCCGCCCGAGCGGCCCGTGCGTACCGGCCACGGTGCCGTCCCGGCGTACGACGACCGCCGCCGCGTTCGGCACCGGCCACTGATCGATCAACCGCAGGCTGTCCATGCCCGCGAGCTTAGGGCCTGCCCCCGGGGGCCCGCGCGGACCCCGGACGGCCGGGCGGGAGCGGCCCGCACTTGCCTAGAGCGCACTCCAAGGACTTAGCGTGGACATCATGACGGTCGTGCAGACGGTGAACGAGGAAACCGCCCCGGCGGCGCTGTGCGTCCACGAGGACCCGCATCCGCGGCCCGCCGGCCGGGACCAGTACACGATCAGCGAGGTCGCCGCCTTCACGGGCATGAGCGCGCACACACTGCGCTGGTACGAGCGGATCGGGCTGATGCCGCACGTGGACCGCTCGAACACCGGCCAGCGCCGTTTCAGCAACCGCGACCTCGACTGGCTGGCCTTCGTCGGCAAGCTGCGGCTGACCGGGATGCCGGTCGCCGACATGGTCACGTACGCGGAGCTGGTCAGGGCGGGCGAGTGCACGGAGCCGCAGCGCAAGGCGCTGCTGGAGGCCACCCGGCTGGACGTGCTGCAGCGGATCGCGGAGCTGCGGGACACCCTGACGGTGCTCGACTACAAGATCGGAACCTACGCGGGCGCCGAACCGGCGCCGGAGAGGACAGGCGCGTGATGTCGGCTGAACTGATCGGGACGGTACGGCTGGGTGCGGACGGACCGCTGGTCGGGGTCCAGGGCCTGGGCTGCATGGGCATGAGCGAGTTCTACGGCGACACCGACGAGGCCGCGGCCCGCGAGACGCTGGAGACCGCGTTCGAGGCCGGGGTGACGCTCTACGACACCGCGGACATGTACGGCCAGGGCACCAACGAGGAATTCCTCGCCCCCTTTGCCAAGGCGCACCGCGACGAGATCACCCTCGCCACGAAATTCGCCAACGAGCGCAGGGCCGACGACCCGTCCTACCGGGCGATCCGCAACGACCCCGCGTACATCCGGCAGGCCGTCGACGCCAGCCTGCGCAGGCTCGGCGTGGACGTGATCGACCTGTACTACATGCACCGCCGCGACCCGAAGGTGCCGCTGGCCGAATCGGTCGGCGCGATGGGCGAGCTGGTGACCGCGGGCAAGGTCCGCCACCTCGGCCTTTCCGAGGTGACCGGCGCCGAGCTGCGCGAGGCGCACGGGGTGCACCCGATCACCGCGATCCAGTCCGAGTGGTCGCTCTTCAGCCGGGACGTGGAGCGGTCCGCGGTCGGCGCGGCGGCGAACCTCGGGGTGGCCTTCGTGCCGTACTCGCCGCTCGGCCGTGGCTTCCTCACCGGCGCCTTCCAGGACGCCGGGAGCGAGCTGGCCGACGGCGACATCCGGCGCAGCCAGCCGCGCTTCACCGGGGAGAACGCCCGGCGCAACTACGACCTGCTGGAGCCGGTGCGCCGACTGGCGCAGGAGCACGGCGCCACGCCCGGCCAGATCGCGCTGGCCTGGGTGCACCAGCGGGCCCGGGTGCACGGCCTGCCGGTGGTGCCGATCCCGGGCACCCGCAGGTCCGCCCGGGTGCTGGAGAACACCGCGGCGGCCGCGATCACCCTGGACGCGGCGGAACTGGCCGCCCTGGAGCCGATCGCCGACCAGGTCGCCGGCGACCGCTACCCGGACATGAGCAGCACCTCCGCGGCCCGCGAGTAGCGGCTACGGCTGCTGGCGCACGCGGACGGCCCGGATCGCGGCGAGCACGGCCGCCGCGAAGGGCAGCGACTCGTGCACCGGGCCGTAGCCGAGGCCGAAGATCACGGCGGCGGGGTCCTGGTCGGGTTCGCCCGGCTGCGGCCCGCCGCCGTCCCTGCGCAGCAGCCGCAGATAGCCGTGCAGCATCTCGGGGGAGCGCCAGTCGACCCCGCTCAGCTCGTCGACCGGGAAGCTCTGGTCGCCCGCCTTCCACTTCGCCGAGGACGCGCCGGTCCAGAACCAGCGGAAGCTGACGGTGCGTCCGTCGAAAAGCGCCTTGCCGTCATAGGCCTTGAAGGACCGCGGCAGTGACGGCGCGTCGACCAGGAAGCGGCTCAGCGCCTCGCCGGGACCGCCGATCACCGCGCGTAGCTCGTCGCGGTAGAACTCCGCCAGGGTGCTGAACTCCTCGGGCAGCACCAGCCGGTACGGGTCCGCGCTGTCCTTCAACTGCCCCCCGGCCGCCTCGACCAGCGGATCGGCCCCGGCCCGCGGCACCGCCCGCAGCACCACGTGGCCGTGCCGGCCGCCGGCCAGCTCCACCGACTCCAGCGCCGCGTGCGGCACCCGCCGCTCCCCGAGCGCCTGCAACAGCCGCGCGCCCCGAGCCCCCCGGCTGTACCGGATCACGACGGCGTCGGGCTCGAACTCCCACGCGGCATTGTTTCCGGCCAACACATCGCCCATACGTGTCAGCTTATTCCGCAATACGCCCGCAGGGCACGGTTGTACCCCCGGCTGAGTCTCCCGCCGGCGGCCGTGGCGTCCCGCGGGGGTGCGACGGGCCCACCACCGGGGGAAGGTCCGGCAGCGGCTCCCCGCGGGGCAGGACGTGCGGCGCCCCCGGGCGCGTCCCGCGGGGGGGGCGGTTCAGGCCAGGCCCGCGGTGCAGACCGCGTCCGCGTCGCTGTCGCACCTGACAGCCGCGTAGTCCCCGAGCGCGATATCCGTGAAGTTCGCCAGGCTCGCCGTCCCCGGCGCGAAGTACCCGGGATGGCCGGCGGCGCCCTCCGCGCTGACGACGCGGGCGCCGAACTTCCCGGAGACCGGGTCCGTACCGTGGCCGAGGCCGGCGAATTCCAGGTGCGGGACGTCCTCGATCCAGTCGCTGCTGTCCCGGGCCGCCCACACGTTCGCCGTCGTGTGCAGCTGCGAGGCCCGCTTGACGTGCATCCCAGGGCTGCCGAAGACGGTGATGTCGGCGATCTGGCCCCTGGCCAGGTCCGGCGCGGCGACCCCGCACAGCACCGAGCCGTAGGAGTGGCAGAAGAGCGAGACGCGCTGCGTCCGCGGCAGTGCGCTCAGCAGCGCTTCGAGCCGGGTCGCGCCGTGCTCGGCCAGGTTCGCGGTGGACGCGTCGAGGCCGACGCCGCTGGGGGTGGTGTAGTCGGCCCAGGCGATCACCGCGGTCGCGGCGCCGGGGTCGGCGGCCTGCTCGCGCCCGTAGAGCGCGCGGGCCATGCCGACCGGGGCGGTGTACGCCTTGGCGGGGCGCTCGAAGCTGAGGATGTTGGTGTCGACGCCCGGCACCACCACCGCGACCCGGGCCGCGGTGGCGAGGTCGCCGAGGACCTCGGCGGCCCGGCCCGCGCCGCTGGGGTCGAAGGCGAGGATCTGCCGCCGCCCGGTGAGCAGCGAGGTGTAGCGCTCGGCGCGGCGGTCCGCGTCCTTGCGGCCGGCCGGCGTGAGCGTGCCGCTCGCGGCGCGGGCCCGCTCGTCGGCGCGGGCCTTGACCAGCCCGCAGCGGTTGGCCTCGTAACGCAGGTCGAGCGGGACGCCGTTGAGGTTGCCGACGACCAGCGGGTAGCGGCGGGCGAGCAGCAGGGCCTGCGGACGGGTGAGTGCGGCGAAGAAGCGGGCGACGCCGCCCGCGGGGGCGTGGACCGGGTCGGGTAAGCGGCGCCCGCCGATGGTGGCGCGCATCCAGGCCGAGACAGCCGCGGTCCGCGCGTCGCCGGGTCCGTGCGGTCGGACCGCCGTCCAGCCGGTGGTCGCCAGCATCACGAAGACGACGGCCAGCGCCAGCAGGGCGCGGAAGGAGGTGGGACTCATACGCGCTTCGAGAAGGGTCACTCGCGGATGCCTCGCGGACAGGAAGGAGGGGGAAACCCTGGACGACGAGCCACAGGGGGCTCCAACTGCGGTACGCCGTCCGCGTGATGGGCGGAGACGGCGCTCACCCCCAGCGTAGAAGACCGGGAGGGCCCTCAGAACACGGTGTGACCTGGATCATGGTTTAGCGGGGAATTGTCCGGTACGAAAAGCTGCCCGCAAACGCCGGAGCCCCGGACCGGCGTGCTGCCGGTCCGGGGCTCGGTGGAAGAGCGTCAGGCGTCGCCGCCGGCCGTGCCGGCCTCGGCCGCTGCCACGTCAAGCAGCTGATACCGGTCCACGGCCTGCTTGAGCACCGACCGGTCGATCTTCCCGTCGCGGGCCAGCTCGGTCAGCACCGCGAGCGCGATCGACTGCGCGTCGATGTGGAAGAAACGCCGCGCCGCCCCGCGCGTGTCGGCGAAGCCGAAGCCGTCCGCGCCGAGCGAGGTGTAACGCCCCGGCACCCAGCGGGCGATCTGGTCCGGCACCGAGCGCATCCAGTCCGAGACGGCCACGAACGGCCCCTCGGCCCCGGACAGCTTGCGCGTCACGTACGGGGTCTGCTGGTCCTCCTCGGGGTGCAGCAGATTGTGCTCGTCCACGGCGACGGCCTCGCGCCGCAGCTCGTTCCAGGACGTCGCGGACCATACGTCGGCCCGTACGTTCCAGTCGGTGGCGAGCAGCCGCTGCGCCTCGATCGCCCACGGCACCGCCACGCCGGACGCCATGATCTGCGCCGGGATGGCGCCGGCCTCGCCCGGCCTGACGCGGTGGATGCCCTTGAGGATGCCCTCGACATCGACGTCGGCCGGCTCGGCCGGGTGCTGGATCGGCTCGTTGTAGACGGTCAGGTAGTAGAAGACGTCCTCGCCCGGCTTGCCGTCCGCGGTCTCCCCGTACATCCGGCGCAGGCCGTCCTGCACGATGTGCGCGATCTCGAAGCCGTACGCGGGGTCGTACGCGACACAGGCCGGGTTGGTGGACGCCAGCAGCTGGGAGTGGCCGTCGGCGTGCTGGAGGCCCTCACCCGTGAGGGTGGTCCGTCCCGCGGTGGCGCCCAGGACGAAGCCGCGGGCCAGCTGGTCGGCCATCTGCCAGAACTGGTCGCCGGTGCGCTGGAAGCCGAACATCGAATAGAACACGTAGACCGGGATCAGCGGTTCGCCATGGGTGGCGTACGCCGAACCCGCGGCGATGAGCGACGCCGTACAGCCCGCCTCGGAGATGCCGTCGTGCAGCATCTGCCCGGTCGGCGACTCCTTGTACGCCAGCAGCAGTTCGCGGTCGACCGACTCGTACTGCTGCCCCAGCGGATTGTAGATCTTCGCGCTCGGGAAGAACGCGTCCATGCCGAAGGTGCGGTATTCGTCGGGGGCGATCAGCACGAAGCGCTTGCCGATCTCCTTGTCCCGCATCAAATCCTTGAGCACCCGCACGAAGGCCATCGTGGTGGCGATGGACTGCTGGCCCGATCCCTTCTTCGCCGTCGCGTAGGCCTTGTCGCCCGGCAGCTCCAGCGGCTTGGCGCGGACGATCCGGGTCGGTACATAGCCACCGCACGCCTTGCGGTGGTCGTGCATGTACTGGATCTCCTCGGAGTCCCGGCCCGGGTGGTAGTACGGCGGGTAGCCCTCGTCCAGCCGGCGGTCGGTGATCGGCAGGTGCAGCCGGTCGCGGAAGCGCTTGAGGTCGTCGACCGTGAGCTTCTTCATCTGGTGGGTCGCGTTGCGGCCCTCGAAGTTCGGTCCGAGCGTCCAGCCCTTGATGGTCTGGGCGAGGATCACCGTCGGCTGGCCCTGGTGCTGCATGGCCGCGGTGTAGGCCGCGAAGATCTTGCGGTGGTCGTGGCCGCCGCGCCCGAGGTGCAGGATCTGCTCGTCGGTCAGGTTCTCGACCATCTTGCGCAGCCGCTGGTCGTCGCCGAAGAAGTGGTCGCGGATGTACCCGCCGGACTCGGTGGCGTACGTCTGGAACTGGCCGTCGGGCGTGGTGTTCATCTTGTTGACCAGCAGGCCGTCGCGGTCCTGGGCCAGCAGCGGGTCCCAGCTGCGGTCCCAGACCAGCTTGATCACATTCCAGCCGGCGCCGCGGAACTGCGACTCCAGTTCCTGGATGATCTTGCCGTTGCCGCGCACCGGGCCGTCGAGCCGCTGGAGGTTGCAGTTGACCACGAAGGTCAGGTTGTCCAGGCCCTCGCGGGCGGCGATGGACAGCTGGCCCAGCGACTCCGGCTCGTCCATCTCGCCGTCGCCGAGGAAGGCCCACACGTGCGAGGCGGAGGTGTCGGCGATGCCGCGCGCCTCCATGTAGCGGTTCATCCGGGCCTGGTAGATCGCACCGAGCGGGCCGAGGCCCATCGACACGGTCGGGAACTCCCAGAAGTCCGGCATCAGCCGCGGGTGCGGGTAGCTGGACAGCCCCTCGGGCGCCTTGGACTTCTCCTGCCGGAAGGCGTCGAGCTGCGGCTCGCTCAGCCGGTCCAGCAGGAAGGCGCGCGCGTAGATGCCGGGCGAGGCGTGGCCCTGGAAGAAGATCTGGTCGCCGCCGAGGCCGTCGTCCTTGCCGCGGAAGAAGTGGTTGAAGCCCACGTCGTAGAGCGAGGCGGAGGAGGCGAAGGTCGCGATGTGGCCGCCGACGCCGATACCGGGGCGCTGCGCGCGCGAGACCATGACCGCGGCATTCCACCGGGTCGCGTTCAGGATCCGGCGCTCGATCTCCTCGTTGCCGGGGAAGAACGGTTCGTCCCTTGTCGCGATGGTGTTCACGTAGTCGGTGCTGCGCATCTCGGGCACCGCGACGCGCTTCTCGCGGGCGCGTTCGATGAGGCGGAGCATCAGATAGCGGGCACGCTCACGGCCGCGCTCGTCGATGGCCGCGTCCAGCGAGTCCAGCCATTCCGCCGTCTCCTCGGGATCGAAATCCGGGACCTGGCTGGGAAGGCCGCCAATGATGATCGGGTTGCGATCGGATCCGGAAGCCACGCTTTTCCTTTGCTGCTCGTCGGTGCGCGGTGCTCTACTGGGTCGCGCCGCATCCATCGTGTACCGCGCCGCGCGAAACGTCATCTCTACCCAGTGGTAACCGCAGGGGCTGCGGGACGGCGGCTGCGGGACCAGTGGTCGCCCCTGCGGCCGAATCCGAACTCTACGCCCAGTCGGACGTACGACCGATTGGCGGTGCCAATCGTGCGCAAGACCGGCAAACCGTCGTGAGCTGCGTCACCATGGGGTGTGCGGGTTGCGGCGACACGGTCGAATCGTCACCGTTTCGGCGGTCTCGTACGCCGGGTACTTGCGCGATCCGCCGCGCCCGTGTGGACTACCGCCAATAAGTCCGCGTGCGCGTGGGCACACACTGGACTGAGACGAACCAGTCCCCATGACAGGAGGCAAAGCGTGAGCGCGACCGCGGACCACGCGGAGGAGCGGACCAACCCGGCGAGCCGGCTTGGTTTCGAGCCCGGACAGGTGGTCCAGGAGCTCGGGTACGACGAGGATTGCGACCAGGAGCTTCGCGAGGGCATCGAGGAGCTCACGGGCGAAGAGCTCGCCGATGAGGAGTACGACGACGTGCCCGACGCCGTCCTGCTGTGGTTCCGCGAGGACGACGGCGACCTCACCGACGCGCTTGTCGACGCCACATCGACCGTCGATCCCGGCGCCCCGATCTGGCTGATGACCCCGAAGACGGGCCGCGACGGCCACGTCGAGCCCAGCGAGATCGGTGAGGCGGCCCAGACGGCCGGTCTCGCCCAGACCAGCAGCGTCAACGCTGCGAAGGACTGGACCGGCAGTCGCCTCGTGACCCCCAAGGCCGCCCGCGCCGGAAAGCGCTAGCCCCGGGCGGTTCGGCGGTGTGCGGCTCCCCGCCGCGGGGGTTGCCGCCGTCGGCCGCCCGCCGATGCGCCATGGCCGGGCGCGCAGTTCCCCGCGCCCCCGGAGTGGTGCACGTCCTCCGCGGCGGCACGCCACCTCGGGGGCGCGGGGAACTGCGCGCGCAGCCACCCGCCCGGGGAAGGTCCCGGGGACGCCGTACCCGGCAGACCCGGGGGGCGACGCAGGCGCCCGGCAGGGCGGGGCGCACCCCCGAGGAGGAACCTCGCGCGATGAGCGCAATCGGCAGCCCGGCACCGGGCTTCTCCCTGCCCGACCAGCACGGCCGCACCGTGGCCCTCGCCGATTTCCGCGAGCGGGCATCGGTCCTGCTGGTCTTCTACCCCTTCGCCTTCACCGGCGTCTGCACCGGCGAGCTCCAGGAGCTGCAAGCCCGCTCCGCCGTCTTCCAGAGCGAGGACGTGCAGGTCCTCGGCGTCTCGTGTGACTCGATGCACACCCAGCGGGTGTTCTCCGACCAGGAGGGCCTGGACTTCCCGCTGCTCTCCGACTTCTGGCCGCACGGGGCGGCGGCCCGGGCGTACGGAGTGTTCGCCGAGGACAAGGGCTGCGCGCTGCGCGGCAGCTTCGTGATCGACCCCTCCGGCATCGTCCGGTGGTCGGTGGTCAACGCTCTGCCGGACGCCCGGGACGTTCATGAGTACGTAAAGGCGCTGGAAGCGGTGCGGTCGACGGGAACCGGTCACTAAGCTCGGCTCGTTGATCGGGCACATCGACCCGGTGCCATACGTACACAATCGAACCGATGGGGAGGACTCGTGGGAGTCAGCCTGAGCAAGGGTGGCAACGTCTCGCTGACCAAGGAGGCCCCTAATCTCACGGCGGTCGTCGTCGGTCTGGGCTGGGACGCGCGGACGACCACCGGATCCGATTTCGACCTCGACGCGAGCGCGCTGCTCACCAACGAGGCCGGCAAGGTGCTGTCGGACCAGCACTTCGTCTTCTTCAACAACCTGCGCAGCCCGGACGGCTCGGTCGAGCACACCGGTGACAACCTCACCGGTGAGGGCGAGGGCGACGACGAGGTGATCAACGTCAACCTCGCCGGGGTGCCCGCCGATGTCGTCAAGATCGTCTTCCCGGTCTCGATCTACGAGGCCGAGTCGCGCCAGCAGAGCTTCGGCCAGGTCCGCAACGCCTACATCCGGGTGCTCAACGCGGCCGACCAGCGCGAGCTGGCCCGCTACGACCTGACCGAGGACGCCTCCACCGAGACCGCGATGGTCTTCGGCGAGCTGTACCGGCACGGCGGGGAGTGGAAGTTCCGGGCCATCGGCCAGGGCTACGCGTCGGGGCTGCGGGGTATCGCGCAGGACTTCGGCGTCAACGTCTGAGCAGTACCCGCCAAGGGGGAAAGGACCACCATGGGCGTCACGCTCGCCAAGGGAGGCAATGTCTCCCTCTCCAAGGCCGCGCCGAATCTCACCGCGGTGCAGATCGGCCTGGGCTGGAGGGCCCGTTCGACCACCGGGGCCGACTTCGACCTGGACGCCAGTGCGCTGCTGTGCGGGAACGGCCGGGTGCTGGGGGACGAGTACTTCGTCTTCTACAACAACCTCAAGAGTCCGGAGGGCTCGGTCGAGCACACCGGCGACGACCTGACCGGCGGCAGCGGCGGTGACGACGAGACGATCCTGGTGGACCTGGCCCTGGTCCCCGAGCAGGTCGACAAGATCGTCTTCCCGGTCTCGATCTACGACGCCGACGCCCGGGTGCAGACCTTCGGACAGGTCAGCGACGCCTATATCCGGGTGCTCAACCAGTCCGACGGGGCCGAGCTGGCCCGTTACGACCTGACCGAGGACGCCTCCACCGAGACGGCGATGATCTTCGGCGAGCTGTACCGCTACGGCGGGGAGTGGAAGTTCCGTGCCGTGGGGCAGGGGTACGCGTCGGGGCTGCGCGGGATCGCCCTAGACTTCGGGGTCAACGTTTCGTAAAGTCGCGTACCGCGCGGGGCACCTCGTGGTCAAAGGTCACCAGGATTGGGTGGGAAGCACGTGCTCCTCAGAACATTCGGCTGGTCGTTCGGCATCACTGTCGCCGGCCTCGCCCTGGCTACAGTCCTCTGGGGGTGGCACGGACTCGCGATCGTGGCGATCCTGTCCGTCCTGGAGATCTCGCTCTCCTTCGACAACGCCGTGATCAACGCGGGCATCCTGCGGAAGATGAACGCCTTCTGGCAGAAGATGTTCCTCACCGTCGGCGTGCTCATCGCGGTGTTCGGCATGCGGCTGGTCTTCCCGATCATCATCGTGGCGATCACCGCGAAGCTGAGCCCGTGGGAGGCGGTCCGGGTCGCGATCAACGACCACGACCGCTACGAGAGCCTGGTCACCGGTGCCCACCCGGCCATCGCCGCCTTCGGCGGGATGTTCCTGTTGATGATCTTCCTGGACTTCATCTTCGAGGAGCGCGAGATCACCTGGCTCGGCTGGCTGGAGAAGCCGCTGGCCAAACTCGGCAAGCTGGACATGCTGTCGGTGGCCATCGCGATGATCGCCCTGGTCGTCGTGGCCACCACCGTCGCCACCGGGGTGCCGGTGCACGGCGGCCACGGCACGGTCGACAAGGCCGAGACGGTGCTGCTGGCCGGTGTCGGCGGTCTGATCACCTATCTCGTCGTCGGCGGGGTCTCCGGCTTCTTCGAGGACCGCCTCGAAGACGAGGAGGACGACGACGAGGACGCGGACGAGGGCATCGCGGAGAAGTCGCCGGAGCGGACAGGACCCAGCGGCCGCCAGGTGGCGGGACTGGCCGGCAAGGCCGCGTTCTTCATGTTCCTGTACCTGGAGGTCATCGACGCGTCCTTCTCCTTCGACGGTGTCGTCGGCGCCTTCGCCATCAGCAACGACATCTTCGAGATCGCGCTGGGCCTGGGCATCGGCGCGATGTACATCAGGTCGCTGACGGTCTTCCTGGTCCGCAAGGGCACCCTGGACGACTACGTCTACCTGGAGCACGGCGCCCACTACGCGATCGGCGCGCTGTCGGTCATCCTGCTGGTCACGATCAAGTACGACGTCAGCGAGGTGATCACCGGCCTGGTCGGTGTGGTGCTGATCGCCGCTTCTTACTGGTCCTCGGTGGTACGCAACCGGCGCGTCGGGGAAGGTTCCCAGGAGTCGGACGACGACAAGACCGAAGTCACGACCCGAGTGTGACCGGTCGAGAGTCGAGCACTGCTGCCCCCGTCGTCCGGCGGGGGCAGCCGCGTGTGCGGGCAGCCGCGGGCTGCGGTTAGGGGAGGGGTGGCGGCATGGTGGCGTGGAGGGACTTCTTCCGGCCGAGCGGCGCGGGGCAGTTCGACGTCGCGAACGCGCACACGGTGGAGCTGACCAAACGGCATCCGGTGGTGTCGCTGACCAAGCAGGGCGCGGCGGTCGGCAACATGCGGGTGAACCTGTCCTGGGAGATGCGCGCCACGGACACCGGCGGCTGGCACAGCGACGACCGGCGCAGCTTCCTGCGCCGCCAATTCGACGTCTTCCGCCCCCAGGTGGTGCAGGCGGCGGGTCCCGCGATGGTCAACGTCGACCTGGACCTGGCGTGCATGTACGAGCTGGCCGACGGCTCCAAGGGCGTCGTCCAGCCGCTGGGCAACTTCCTCGGCGACCTCGACGCGCCCCCGTACATCCAGATGAGCGGCGACGACCGGTTCGGCGGTACCTCGGGCGAGACGCTGTACATCAACTTCGACAAGCGCGACGAGTTCAAGCGGCTGCTGGTCTTCGTGTACATCTACGACGGCACGCCCGCCTTCGACCGCACCCACGCCAAGGTGGAGATCTTCCCCGGCTCCGGCCCGCGGATCGAGATACCGCTGACCGAGCGCGAGCCGCAGGCCCGCTCCTGCGCGGTGGTGCTGATCGAGAACCGCAAGGGCGAGCTGACCGTGCGCCGCGAGGTCAGGTACGTCTACGGCTTCCAGGCCGAGATCGACCGGCTGTACGGCTGGGGACTCCAGTGGGGCCGCGGCTTCAAGTCCAAGGTCTGAGCGCCCGCCCGCCGGCCGCTCAGCGCCCCGGCTGGAACTGCGGCCCCTGCGGGGGAAGCGTGAAGGCCGCGGCGGCTCCCACGGGCTGCGGGTAGCCGTAGGCCGGGTAGCCCGGCTGCGGCTGCTGGTGCGGCGGGACGGTCGGCGGCGCCGGGACCGAGGCGACGGGCTGCGGGTAGCCGTACGCGGGCTGTGCGGGCACGTGGCCGCGCGCGGGGGCCGGCAGCGGGTATCCGTAGGCGCTGGTCGGCCCGAGGTCCGGCTGGTGGGCCCTGGTCGCCTCCATGGCCGCGGTCTGGGACTGCGGCTGCGGCTGGGACGTCTGCTGCGGGGCGGCGCGGTCGGGCCCCGCGTCCACGTCGACGTCGTCCACCGTGATGCCGAACTCGGTGGCCAGGCCGACCAGGCCGGTGGTGTAGCCCTGCCCGACCGCCCGGAATTTCCAGCCGCCGTCCTTGCGGTACAGCTCGCCGCAGTTCAGCGCGGTCTCGCCGCCGGTGTCGGGGCGGACCTCGAAGGTGACCAGCGGGGAGTGCTGCGGCCCGGAGGTGGCGTACAGCAGCACGCACAGGTCGCGTACCAGCCGGAAGGGGCCGCCGTCGCAGGAGGCGGCGATCACCACCCGGTCGACCCCGGAGTCCAGCGCGGCCAGATCGACCTCGACGGTGTCGGTCAGGCCCTCGGGCCCGCGCTTCTTGGGCAGGTGGCGGGCCAGCCCGCTGGGGTGCCGCGGTTCGTTGTAGAAGACGAAGTCGGCGTCGGAACGCACCCGGCCGTCGCGGCCGAGCAGCAGCACGGAGGCGTCCACGTCCGGTGTGCCGGTGCCGGGGCTCCAGCGCAGCACCGCCCGGATGCCCGCGGCGTCGAGGGGGACGTTCGAGCCCTTCACCATCGCGTGCGTCATGCCGGTCATCCTGCCCTCCCCACGGGGTCGCTCACAACGCCGGACCGCGGGTCGGCGGAAGATCGTCCATGGGCGACATGTCCGGTGGAGCCGCCCGCGGAGGTCGCAACCGCGCCCGGCATGCAGAACGTCACACGGTGGACCTGCGCCGGTTACTTGTATTTCACGCGCTGAGGGAACGAGTGTCACATGGCCGCCCGTACGATAATCGGCCAGATGTCCTCAGGCCCGTATGATTGAAAGGGGGCGCAATGCGACACTTCGGACACCTCGCTGCAGAGACGAGGGAAGAACTGTTCCACCGCGAGCCGCAGGAGTTCACTGCCGACTCGCCGGCTCGTACGCTCGCGGCGGCCCTCGGGGCCACGCTCTACAGCCCGGCCACCCGCCTCACGCTCGCCGCCGACGTGCTCAAGCAGGCCGCCCGCGGGGTCGTGTCCATGGTGCTGTGCCTGGAGGACTCCATCGACGACCGGGACGTCCCGGCCGGTGAGGCCAACCTCGTCCGGCAGTTCGCCGAGCTATCCGCCCGCCCCGGCGCGGGCGGCGACATCCCGCTGCTGTTCATCCGGGTCCGCACCCCCGCCCAGATCACCGACCTCGTGCACCGCCTCGGCGAGAACGCGGCGCTGCTCTCCGGCTTCGTCCTGCCCAAATTCACCGAGGAGTCCGGCGTCCCCTTCCTGGAGGCGCTCAGCGCCGCCGAGGCCTCCAGCGGGCGGCGGCTGTTCGCCATGCCCGTGCTGGAGTCGCCCGAGCTGATGCACCTGGAAAGCCGGGTCGAAACGCTCTACGGCATTTCCCGCACCGTCGACAAATACCGTGAGCGGGTGCTCGCGCTGCGGCTCGGCGTCACCGACTTCTGCTCCACCTACGGGCTGCGCCGCGCCCCGGCCATGACCGCCTACGACGTCCAGATCGTCGCCGCGGTGATCGCCGACGTGGTCAACGTGCTGGGCCGCGCCGACGGCAGCGGCTTCGTGGTGACAGGACCGGTCTGGGAATACTTCCGCCACCAGGAGCGGATGTTCAAGCCGCAGCTGCGCCGCAGCCCCTTCACCCCCGAGGCCGAGGACCTGCGCGAGGCCCTGCTGGAGCGCGACATGGACGGGCTGCTGCGCGAGATCGAGCTGGACCGCGCCAACGGGCTCCAGGGCAAGACCTGCATCCACCCCACCCACGTGCCGGTCGTGCACGCGCTGAGCGTGGTCACCCACGAGGAATACACCGACGCGGCCGACATCCTGCACGAGGACCGCAGCGGCGGCGGCGTACTGCGTTCCGCCTACACGAACAAGATGAACGAGGTCAAGCCGCACCGGGCCTGGGCCGAGCGCACCCTGCGCAGGGCCGAGGTCTTCGGGGCCGCCCGCGAGGGCATCAGCTTCGTCGAGCTGCTGGCGGCCAGCCTGCCGCAGGACTGACCAGGCATCCTTGTAGCAGTGATGGCAACCATGGAAGAAGACCGGCACCGCATGCTGACGACACCGCCCTGGACGGGACAGTGGGTCGCCGACCGCCTCGGCATCGCCCTGCACGGCGAGGGCCTGCGCGACCTGCTGGGCCTCGCCCTGCGGCGCAACCCCAAGCGGGCCCACCTGCTGGTGTCGAACGTGCTCGGCAAGCATGTGCCGCAGCGCCCCGGCACGGTCTACGGGCACGCCCACGACCTCGGCCTGCGGGTCCGCGCCCTGCTGGGCGAGGACGAGGCCGCCAGGGCCGTCGTCGTCGGCTACGCCGAGACCGCCACCGGGCTCGGCCACGCGGTCGCCGACGGCGTCGGAGCCGTGCCCTACCTGCACTCCACCCGGCGCGAGGTGCCGGGTCTGGCCTCCGGCGGCGCCTTCCAGGAGGAGCACAGCCACGCCACCGGGCACCTGCTGCTTCCCGAGGACCCCGCCCTGCTCGGCGGCGCGGGACCGCTGGTGCTGGTCGACGACGAGTTCTCCACCGGGCAGACCGTCCTCAATACCGTCCGCGACCTGCACCGCCGCCGCCCCCGCGACCGCTACGTCGTCGTCGCCCTCACCGACATGCGCTCCCCGGCCGACCGCGACCGGCTCACCGCGTTCGCCGCCGGCCTCGGCGCCCGGGTGGACATCCTGTCGCTGGCCGCGGGCACGGTCTCGCTCCCGGCCGACGTCCTGGCCAGGGCGCAGGCCCTGGTGGCGGCCCGGCAGCCCGCGGACCCGCCGCCGGCCCCCGCGGCGCCGGTGCGGCGGGTCGCCCTCGGCTGGCCCGCCGGGATACCCGACGGCGGCCGGCACGGCTTCCTGCCCGCGCACCGGGAGGGCCTGGAGGCCGCGCTCCCCGCCATGGGCCGCCGCATCGCCGGCGCCCTGCCGGCCGGCGCCCGCCGGGTGCTCGTCCTCGGCAGCGAGGAGCTGATGTACGCGCCGCTGCGGCTCGCCCAGGCCGTCGAGGCGCACGGCGTCGAGGCGTACGTCTCGACCACCACCCGCTCGCCCGTGCTCGCCGTGGACGACCCCGGCTACGCGATCCGCAGCCGCCTGGTCTTCCCCGCGCACGACGCGCCCGCCGACGGCGGCCCGCCCGAGCGGTACGCCTACAACGTCGCGGGCGGCGGCTTCGACGCGGTGCTCTGCGTCGTGGACTCCGCCGGGGACACCCCGGCCCTGCACGCGCCCGGCGGACTGCTCGCGCAGCTCGCCGCGCACACCGGCACGGTGCTGCTCGCCGTCGTGCCCTCCTACCGACCGAACGGAAACCCTGGCCCCATGAGTGCATCCACCCGGCCGCTGCGCGGACCCGCCTTCGGATCGTACGCGGCGGACGAGGTGGGCTGGCTGCTCAAGGACCTGTCCGACGTGCCGCTCGAAGCGCCCACCGAGGAGCGCGAGGAGGCCATACAGAGCGGCGGCGCGCACTACGCGGAGTCGTTGCCGGTCGAATACCAGCCGAGCCCGGAATACCAGCAGCTGTTCAAGGCCGCGCTGGCCACCTCCGCCGAGCGGATCGCCCGCGCGGTCGGCGCCGTCACCGAACTGGTGCTCGCCGAGCGCGGCCCCGACGCCGTCCTGGTCTCGCTCGCCAGGGCCGGCACCCCCGTCGGGGTGCTGATGCGCCGCTGGGCCCGGCACGCGCACGGCCTCGACCTGCCGCACTACGCCGTCTCCATCGTCCGCGGGCGCGGCATCGACCCCGCCGCGCTCGGCTGGCTCGCCGCCCACCACGACCCGGCCGACGCCGTCTTCGTCGACGGCTGGACGGGCAAGGGCGCCATCACCCGCGAACTCGCCGACGCCATGGGCGACTTCCCCGGCTTCCGCCCGGAGATCGCGGTCCTGGCCGACCCCGGCGGCTGCGTGTCCACCTACGGCACCCGCGACGACTTCCTGATCCCCTCCGCGTGCCTCAACTCCACCGTCTCCGGCCTGGTCTCGCGCACCGTGCTGCGCGCCGACCTCATCGGGCCCGGCGAATTCCACGGCGCCAAGTTCTACCGCGACCTCGCGGGCTCCGACGTCTCCGCGCTCTTCCTCGACACCGTCACCGCCGCCTTCGACACCGTCGGCGCCGGCGTCGCCGAGGACGTCAAGTCGCTGCGCTCCCAGGACCGCTCACCCACCTGGGCGGGCTGGGCCGCGGTCGAGCGGATCAGCGAGGAGTACGGCATCGGCGACATCAACCTGGTCAAGCCAGGCGTCGGCGAGACCACCCGGGTACTGCTGCGCCGCGTCCCGTGGAAGATCCTCGCCCAGCGCGGCGCGGGCGCCGACCTCGACCACGTCAGGCTGCTCGCCGCCCAGCGCGGTGTGCCCGTCGAGGAGACCGACGGGCTGCCGTACTCCTGCGTCGGCCTGATCCACCCCCGCTACACCCGCGGCGCGACCGGCACCGACGGCAAGGCGGTGACCGGCCCGTGAACCGCACCTACAGCCGGACGATCGTCGCCAGCGACCTCGACCGCACCCTCATCTACTCCGCCGCCGCGCTCGCCCTGGCCATGCCCGACGAGGAGGCGCCCCGGCTGCTGACGGTCGAGGTCCACGAGGCGAAGCCGCTGTCGTACATGACGGAGGCGGCCGGCCGGCTGCTGGTCGAACTCGCCGACGCCGTACGCTTCGTGCCCGCCACCACCCGCACCCGCAAGCAGTACCGGCGGATCAGCCTGCCGGGGCCGCAGCCGAGCTACGCGATCTGCGCCAACGGCGGCCACCTGCTGGTCGCCGGGCGCACCGACCACGACTGGAACGCCGAGATGCGGCGGCGGCTCACCGAGGGGTCCGCGCCGCTCGCCGAGGTGCGCGCGCACCTGGCCGCCACCGCGGACCCCGAATGGCTGCGCAAGGAGCGGGTCGCGGAGGAGCTGTTCGCCTACCTGGTGGTGGACCGGGACCGGCTCCCCGCCGGCTGGGTCAAGGAACTCGCCGCCTGGGCCGAGCCGCTGGGCTGGACCGTGTCGCTCCAGGGCCGCAAGATCTACGCCGTGCCCAAGCCGCTGTCCAAGAGCGCGGCCCTCGCCGAGGTCGTCCGGCGCACCGGCGCCGACCGGGTCATCGCGGCCGGCGACTCGCTCCTGGACGCCGATCTGCTGCTGGCCGCGGACGCCGGCTGGACGCCGGGCCACGGCGAGCTGGCCGACTCCGGCTGGACGGCGCCGCACGTGTCCGCGCTGGGTGTCGGCGGTGTGGCGGCCGGCGAGGAGATCCTCCGGCGGTTCCTGGCCGGCGTCCGGGCCTGACCGTCGCCCGCCGGGGGCAGGGGTCAGGGGTCCCGGGGGGAGACCACCCGGGTGCAGTGCGCCCGGGTCAGCTCGACGCGGCGGGCGTTGAGGCGTTCGCTGGACGCGATGAATTCGCGGGCCTCCCGCTCGCTGCGCCCGCCGCGGACATGCCGCCGCAGCAGCCGCCGCTCGCGCAGCCGGCGCGGGGTCTCGACGTACCACAGCTCGTCCAGGAGGTCGCGGACCCCTGCCCACCCGGGGCCGTCGTCGGCCAGGTAGTTGCCCTCGGTCACCACGAGCGCCGCCGATGCGGGGATGACGAGCCCCGCGGCGACCGGCTCGTCGATCCGCCGGTCGAAGTCCGGCGCGTACACCGGGTTCGACCGCTCCGCGCGGAGCCGCCGCAGCAGCACCACGTAGCCGTCGACGTCGAAGGTCTCCGGGGCGCCCTTGCGGTCCCGCAGGTGCAGCCGGTCCAATTGGGCGTTGGCCAGATGGAAGCCGTCCATCGGGACGTACGCGGCCGTATCGGCGCCGAGCCGGTCGTTGACGCCCGTGACCAGGCGCCGCGCCAGGGTCGACTTGCCGGCGGCGGGCGCCCCCGCCAGACCCAGCAGCGCGCGGCGGCCTGGGATGCTGGGCACCAGGGCAACCGCGTCATCGACAAGCATCCCGTCACCCTAAGCGCCGCACCTGGGAGCAGACTCTTGTACGAAACGAAGAACCCCCAGCTCACGCCCGAGCTGTACGGATACGTCCTCGATCACAACCCGCCGCTCGACCCGATCGAGCGCGAGCTGATCGAGGTCACCCACCGCAGCCTCGCCGATGTGTCGGGCATGCAGACCGCCGAGGAGCAGGGGCCGCTGCTGGCCTTCCTGGTCCGGCTGACCGGCGCCCGGCAGATCGTGGAGGTCGGCACCTTCACCGGCTTCTCGGCGCTGTCCATGGCGCGGGCGCTGCCCGCCGGCGGGCGGCTGATCGCCTGCGACATCTCCGAGGAGTGGACCGCGGTGGGCCGCGAGGCCTGGGCGAAGGCGGGCGTCGCCGACCGGATCGACCTGCGGATCGCCCCGGCGATCGACACGCTGCGGGCACTGCCCGGCGGCAGCTGGATCGACCTGGTCTTCCTCGACGCCGACAAGGAGTCCTACATCGACTACTGGGAGGAGCTGCTGCCGCGGCTGAGGCCCGGCGGCCTGCTCGTGGTCGACAACACCCTCTACCACGGCGATGTCGCCGACCCGGCGGCCACCGGCGGGGGCGCCGCCGTCCGCGCCTTCAACGACCATGTGCGGGCCGACGACCGGGTGGACGACGTCCTGCTCACCGTGGCCGACGGCCTCACGCTGGCCCGCAAGCGCCCGTAGCGCCCGTCTCTCCGCAGCACCCCGCGGCTTTCCCGGCTCAGTGCTGGGGCAGTCCCGGGCGCCGCGGCGGTGGCCTCGTGGCGGCCACCGCCGCGCGCTGCCGGGCCTCGCGCTCGCGCGCGGCCTCCTCCGGGTGGCGCCGCTGCCAGTACGGATTGTCGTGCGGAAGCCCGCCGGTGATCCGCCCGTACATCCCGAAGAACAGCAGCATCACCCCGACGGCGAAGCTGAACAGCACGTTCGACATCTTGAACGCCAGCAGATTGTTCCCGGTGTCCAGCAGCGCCAGATTCACGAAGCCGCTGAGCAGGAAGGCGACGCCCACGCAGATGTTCAGCGTGGAGGCGAAATTGCCGCCGGCGACCATGCCCACGAAGAGCAGGCCGCCGATCACGATGGAGATGATGCTCAGCGCGCCGTTGGAATTCAGTCCGGCGATGCGTTCACCCGCCTTGGACAGGAACGACACACCGTTCAGCAGGCCGAGGATGCCGAAGACGACGAGAATCAGGCCCATGATTCCCGCTCCGAAGCGGTAGACCTGGCTCAGCCGGTGATCGGCGGGGAAGTGGTCGTCGAGTCGCATGGGCGGCCTCCTTCGGGGGCTGGACTCGTCGAGGAACGCCGTTGTTCCAGGATAGGTCCGGGCCGCCGGGGCAGCAGCGCGGCCCGGGTGCCCGCTACCCTGAGGCCATGCCTCGTTACGAGTACCGGTGCAAGACCTGTGGCGCCACCTTCGAGATGCGCCGCCCGATGTCGCAGTCCAGCGCCCCCGCGCCCTGCCCGCAGGGCCACGGCGACACGGTGAAGCTGCTCTCCACCGTGTCGGTGGGCGGCACCGCCTCGGCGGCCGGGTCCGCGGGCCCCGCGCCGGCGCCCGCGGGCGGGGGCGGCTGCTGCGGCGGCGGTTGCTGCAGCTGACCGACGGGGCGCGTTGCTCGGGCCCGACGCGGGCCGGGATGAGGGTCGGCACCGCCTGCCGCCGACCCGGGGCCTGCCCGGTCCGGCCCGACACGGGGGCGTCAGGCGCGGCCTGCCGCCCGGTCCTCCCTGATGTTGGACACCACACGGTTCGCCGTCTCCCGGACGGCGGCCGTCTCGGTGAGGAAGGCCCAGTAGTCCGGGTGCCGGCCCTCCAGCGCGGCCAGCGCCCGGTCCAGCCTTGCCACCGCCTCGTCCAGCGGGCGGGCATGCCGCGGCTCCGGCGTGGAACGGCCCTGCATCGCCAGCCGCTGGGCGTCCCTGACCACGAAGCGGGTCCGCTCGACCTCGGCCTTCGGGTCCTTGCGTACCTCGTTCAGCCGGCGCAGCCGGTCGCCGGCCGCGCCCACCGCGCCGTCCACGTCGTCCATCAGGGTGCGGACCTCGGCCAGCTTCGCGGCGGCCTGCGACCACTGCTGCCCGTCCCGCGCCCTGCGCGCCTCGGCCAGCGTCGCCTCCGCCTGCCGTACGGCCTGGTCGGCCTGCTCAGGCACCTGCTGGAGGTCCTCCCAGCAGGCCAGCGAGAAACGCCGCCGCAGCTCGCTGAGCACCGGCGCGACGCCCTCCGCCCGGGTGCCGAGGGCCTGCACCCGGGTACGCAGCGACACCAGCCGCTTGTCGATCTCCCTGGCCTGCTCGGGCAGCCGCTCGGCCTCGGCGCGTACCGCCTCCGCCTTGCGGCGGACGTCGTCGGCGCGCTGCACGGTCTCCTTCACGCCGTGCTTGGCGGGACCCTCGTTGAGCTTGGTCAGCTCGGGCGCCAGCGCCGCCAGCCGGGCCGCGAGATCGTCCGCGGTGATCCCGGCGGCGCGGACCTCGTCCAGCGCGTTGCTCGCCGCCAGCAGCGACTGCTTGGCCCGCTCCCGCGCTGGCGCCAGCCGGGCCAGCTGGGTCTCCGCCCGGTTCAGCAGCGGCGTCATCGTCGACTGGTAGCGCTCCAGCTCGGTCCTGGCGTTGACCAGGTCGTCCTTGGCCCGGGTCAGCTCGCTGACCGCCCGGGAGGCGGACGCGTGGTCCAGCTCGTCCCGGTCCAGGTCATGGGCGTCGACGGTGGCGATGTAGGCCGCGCTGACCTGGTCGATCCGCTCGCCGAGCGCCTGGAAGCCGGACAGCGCCCGGCGCGAGTCGGCGGACTCCTCCACCGCGGAGATGGTCTCGATCGAGATCTCCAGGTCGCGCTGCGCGGTGTCCAGCTCGTAGAAGGCCTGGGCCGCCGCGTCCTTCGCCGCCTGGGCCTCCGCACGCAGGTTGTCGCCGCGCCGCCACCACGAACGTGCCGTCGTCACAGTGACTCTCTCTCCCCGCGCTCGCCGCCCACCACCATCGGCTCCATCCTCCCACCCGCCCGCCTCGAACACACGGCCCGGTCCGTCCGCCGCCTCCTGCCCGCACGTGTCCGGGTATGCGCTTGCCCACCCGCCCCCGCGGCAAGGTAACCTGTGACGTCGCAGTCTCCGGGGCGTGTAGCTCAGTGGTAGAGCGCCGCCCTTACAAGGCGGATGTCGGCGGTTCGAAACCGTCCACGCCCACCCCTCCCCACCCGGCAGGCCTTCGGCGCCGCTTCCACCGTGTGCGAATTCGCGCAGGTGATCGAATGTTTAGCGGGTCCATTACTCCTTCCGGGGAATGGTCGGCATACGCGGGCGCGAAGGGCGCCGGGGTGCTGACGATGAGTGGGTGAGCACTCCGAGGGGGAAGCGCGTACGTGCGTGGGCGGCGCTTGCCGTCGTGACGGCGGCCGTGGGCGCGTGGGGGTTGGGCGGGGTGGCGGCGGCCACCCCCGTCGGCCCGCAACCGGTTGCGCCCGTCAGCCCGCCCGTGTCCGTCACCGTGTCGGCGCTGCCGCACATACCGCGGCCCGGCCCCTGGCCGCCGCACAGCGATCAGCCGACGCCGACGCCGAACGGCCATGAGCCGCACCAGCCCGGGCCGCACCGGCCCCGGCCGCCGCGCTGGCCGAGGCCGGCGCATCCGCGGCCCGCGCACTGGTGCGGGCGGTGGCACCCGCCCTGGAAGTGGCCCGACCCGCTGCACTGCCGCAAGCACCCGCACCCGCCGACCAAGCCGCCGACCACACCGCCGCCGCCGACCAAGCCCCCGACCACACTGCCGCCGCCGACCACACCACCGACGGAACCGCCGTCCAAACCCACGCCCACGCCGACGCCCACACCCGTACCGAAGCCGGCGCCCAAGCCCGCGCCGCGACCGAAACCGGTGGTGAGAGCCGTACCCGAGCCCGCACCCGCGCCGAAGCCCGAGCCCAGGCCCGTACCGAAGCCGAAGCCGACGCCGAAACCCGCACCGAAGCCCGCGCCGCCCGTCGTGCACTGGCCCCGGCAGGCGATCGTGCCGGCCACGGCACCGGCGCCGCACCGGCGGAAGCTGACGACCACGATGCTGCTCACGACGGTGCCGGGACTGCTGGCGGCGGCCGTGCTCAAGCCCGGGTCCGGGGCGTACCGCAGAAACAACCGGTAGGACTGGAGGGGGAGTTCAGATGTCGCAATGGGCGGTACTGCTGATCGCGATGATCGCGGTCTGCGCGGTCGTCATCACCGTGGTCGTCCTGAGGCAGCGCAGGATCGCCGAGGACGACGACCCGAGCGAGACGCCGGACGTCATCGAGTACATGGTGATGATGATCGGGGTGATCTACGCGATCGTGCTGGGCCTGGCGATCGCCGGAGTGTGGGAGGGCAGGGGCGGTGCGCAGGCCGACACGCTGGCCGAGGCGCAGGCGCTGCACGAGGTGAAGGTCCGGGTGCAGGTCTATCCCCCCGCGGTGCGGGACAAGGTACGGGCCGACGTCGACGCCTATGCCGCCTTCGTCGCAGACAAGGAGTGGCCCTACATGCGCAGCCACGGCGAACTCTCGCCGCGGGGCACGCAGTTGCTCGACCAGGTGCGTACCGACGTGACGCAGTTCGACCCGAAGAGCGATCTGGCGGCGCAGGCGTACCAGCCGGTGGTGGACGAGGTCGCCGCCGCCGACATGGCGCGGGCCTCGCGCGGGCAGAGCGTGGGCGCGACAATGCCGGGGGTGGTCTGGTTCGGGCTGATCACCGGCGCGCTGGTGACGGTCGGGCTGATCTTCACACTACAGATCAGGAGATCGGCCAAGGAGCTGCTGCTCGCCGGGCTGTTCAGCGCGCTCATCGCTTTCCTGCTGTTCCTCATCTGGGACCTGGACGCGCCCTTCGGCAGCGGTCTCGCGGTCTCGGCGGACGTCTTCCGCCAACTGCTGTGAGCCCGCGGCAGCCGTGGGCACACGCGAGAACGGCCCCGCCGCCCGGTCAGGACCGGGCGGCGGGGCCGCACCTTCGAGCCGTTCCGGCCGCGCCGTGGAGGCGCGGCCGTGTGCGCCGCGCTCAGCGCCAGTTGGACACGTTCACGTTCTCCAGCACGCCCAGCGCGTCGGGCACCAGGACGGCCGCGGAGAAGTACGTACTGACCAGGTAGCTGATGATGGCCTTGTCGTCGATCCCCATGAAGCGCACGTTCAGGCCGGGTTCGTACTCGTCGGGCAGACCGGTCTGGTTGAGGCCGATGACGCCCTGGTTGTCCTCGCCGGTACGGATCGCGATGATCGAGCTGGTGCGGGCCTCGGAGATCGGGATCTTGTTGCAGCTGAGGATCGGCACGCCGCGCCAGGCGGGAACGGGGGAGCCGAGCACCTCGACCGAGTCGGGGTAGATGCCGGCCCGGGTCCACTCCCGGGCGATGGCCGCGATCGTCTTGGGGTTGGCCAGCAGATAGCGGGTGCCGCGGCGCCGGCTGATCAGCTCGTCCAGGTCGTCGGGCAGCGGCGGCCCGGCGTGCGGCTGGATGCGCTGCTCGTACTCCGCGTTGTTGAGCAGCCCGTACTCCGGGTTGTTGATCAGCTCGTGCTCCTGGCGCTCGCGCAACGCCTCGACGGTGAGCTTGAGCTGCTGCTCGGTCTGGTTCATCGGCTCGTTGTAGAGGTCGGCGACCCGGCTGTGCACCCGCAGCACGGTCTGGGCGACGCTCAGCTCGTACTCGCGGGGCTTGACCTCGTAGTCGACATACGTGGCGGGCAGCGCGGCCTCGCCCTTGTGGCCCGAGGCGAGTTCGATGTTCGCCTCGCCGCGCTTGTTGGCCCGCTGCTGCGGGATCGCGCGGACGGCGTTCAGATGCTCGCGCAGCGGCGCCGCCTGGGCGAGCAGCTCCTGCAGCGCCTGCCGGGGCAGCGCGAGCACGGTGGTGGCCGCGACGGCGCGGGCGGTGAATCCCGACTCGGCGTCCCCGTCGAGCAGTGCCTGCTCGCCGAAGTGGTCGCCGTCGGCCAGGGTGCCGAGACGATTCTGCTCGCCGTACGATCCCTCGCCGAGCTTCTCGACCTTGCCGTGCGCGATCAGGAAGACCGTGTCGGCCGGCTGGCCGGCTTCGACCAGCACCTCGCCGGGTGCGAACTCACGTTGGACGAAACGGTCCGCCAGGGCGGTCAGCCCCTCCACGTCGTCGAAGGACCGCAGCGCGGCGATCTCACCCAGCTCCTGCGGGATGACCCGGACCTGCGAACCGGTCTTGACGAACGTCACCCGCCCGTCCCCGACCGCGTAGCTCAGCCGCCGGTTGACCCGGTACGTGCCCGCGTTGACCTGCACCCAGGGCAGCACACGCAGCAGCCACCTGGACGAGATCCCCTGCATCTGAGGCGCGGACTTGGTTGTCGTGGCCAGATTCCGCGCGGCGGCCGTGTCAAGGCTCGTACGCGCGTCGTCCTGCGGATTGCCGAGTGCGGCGTCCTGGCCCGCATCAACCGACATGTGCATGTCCTTCCCGTATGGAGGTGATACGGGAGATATTCTTTCGGCCACTCAGGGTGCTGCCTATTGCCGTATCGAGTGAGAATACTTTTGGCTCAAGCGGGGGAGTGCGCCCGCGCACGGGCGCGCCGAAGCCCGCACAGGCGGTGGTTTTCGGGGATTTGGAGAGTTTCGCGAGTTCGGAGAGCTTCGACCGTTTCGAGAGCGGTGAGAGCAGTTCGAAGCGGCGCGGGCACGTCGAACTGGTGGGTGCGCGTCAGGGAGTTGGGACGCCTCAGAGCGCTTCGACGACCGAACTGCGGTCGGGGCCGGCGGTGGTGCCCTGCGGCGGGATCGTCAGCGGCACCGCCGCATAGGCCGCGGCGATCGCCGTACGGCGCTCGCGCCGGAAGACGTACGCGGCGAAGGCGCCCGCGCCCAGCAGGGCGACGAAGGACATCAAAGTGCCGAGCCAACTGGCGCCCAGCCACTCGCCGCCGACCCAGCCCAGGCCGACGCTGTAGGTCGCCCAGCAGACGCCGGCCAGCGCGGACCAGGGCAGGAACTCTCCCGGACGGCGGCGGGCCGTGCCCGCGCCCAGGCTGACCACGCTGCGGCCGGCGGGCGCGAAGCGGGCGAGCACCACCAGGGCGCCGCCGCCGCTGTCCAGCACCTGGCTGAGCCGGTCGTGCGCCGCCGACAGCCGCTGCGAGGACGCCATCCGCCGGTTGAACCACTCGCCGCCGCGGAAGGCCAGCCGGTAGGCGATCAGATCGCCGACACAGGACGCCACGGCGGCGCAGCCGAGCAGGGCGAGCACATCGAGGATGTCGTCACTGGTGCCGGTCGACCCGGCGGTCGCCGCGCTGACCACCAGCACACCGCTGGGCAGCACCGGCACGAAGACGTCGAGCAGTACGGACAGCCCGACGAGCAGATAGATCCACGGCCACTCGAAAAGAGAGCCCAGGCCTTGCAGCACCGCGCCTCCTCGTCCTTCGCCGGTTCTACGCGTCGTTGTCGGGTCCTGTCGGTCGTGCGTGTCGCAAGAGTGCTTTCCGATGCCTGACGGTGCTTGATCCGTGCCGTGTCCGTGCCCGTTTGTGCTGGTCAAGGCCTTGCGGAGCTGTCAGTGCCGGTCTCGCGTCAACGGCGGCGGATCTTCATCCGCCGTCAGCCGTACAGCGTACGCCAGCGCGGGCCGACGGCACCGGTCAGGGTGCGTGACGTACGAGACAATCACGACGTTGTCACGACAGGAATACTTTCCCGAACAACGCTCGGGCCTGCGGGGAAGTGCCCGTGCCGCGGCAATGCCACCTCGGCGCCGGCCGGCTCCAAGTGGCCGCCGCACCAATGCCGATGCAGAAAATCTGCCCAGGCCGAGCATCCCGTACACTGGTGCGCAGCAGAAGGGGAGTAGCTCTTCGCCGGACCGTCGACATACTGCCCGGGTTCGCACGCGGCGCCGCAAGGCGTGGCAGTGGACCGGGGCCGGCGCCCGGAGGCAGCGGTACGGGAACGTGCCGCGGCCAGCGAGACCTTCGGCCGCAGTGTTCCGACGCTGCCGTGCCGAAGCGACCCCTCATCTCCGCAGGTCTCTCTCGGCAGGGCAGCCCCTACCGATCGAGGAATCCGACCCGTGCTCAGCCTCACTGTCATAGCCGTTGTCTTCGGCGTGATCTTCCTGGCCGAACTCCCCGACAAGACCGCGCTCGCCAGCCTCATGCTCGGTACCCGCTACCGGGCCTCCTACGTCTTCGCGGGCGTCGCGGCGGCCTTCGTGGTCCATGTCGCGCTCGCCATAGCCGCGGGCAGCCTGCTGACGCTGCTGCCGCACCGCTGGGTGCAAGGAGTGGTCGGGGTGCTCTTCCTGGCCGGCGCGGCCATGCTGCTGCTGTCCAAGGGCGACGACGAGGAGACCGTCAAAGCGCCCTCCGACCAGAGCTTCTGGAAGGTCTCGGGTGCCGGCTTCATGCTGATCCTGGTGGCCGAGTTCGGCGACCTCACCCAGATCATGACCGCCAACCTCGCCGCCCGCTACGACGACCCGGTCTCGGTCGGCATCGGCGCGGTGCTCGGCCTGTGGGCGGTCGCCGCCCTCGGCGTCTTCGGCGGCCGGATGCTGATGAAGCGGGTGCCGCTGTCGCTCATCACGAAGATCGCCGCGGCCTTCATGGTGGTGCTGGCCGGCTTCAGCCTCTACGAAGCGATCGCCGGCTGAGCCTTGGTCCCTGCGAGGCGCGTCATGGTGGGGCCGATCCTCAGCCCACCGTGACCGTGAGCACGCCGTCCGCGGCCGTCACCCGTACGTCCTCAAGGGACGCCGCGTGGGCCGACGGTGCGTGGGCGGCGGCTCGCGGTCCGATGCCGACCACCCGCATCCCGGCGGCGCGGGCGGCGGCTATGCCGACCTCGGCGTCCTCGAAGACCAGGCACTCCTCGGGGGTGAAGCCCAGTTCGGCGGCGCCCTTGAGGAAGCCCTCGGGGTCCGGCTTGCTGGCGCCCACCCACTCGGCGGTGACCCTGACCGGCGGCAGCGGCAGCCCTGCGGCGCCCATCCTGGCCAGCGCGAGCGCCTCGCCCGCCGAGGTCACCAGGGCGTGCGGCTGCCCGGCCAGCGCGGCCAGGAAGGCGGGGGCGCCGGGGACCGGGACGATGCCGACGAGGTCGGCGGTCTCCTCGGCGAGCACCACCGCGTTGTCGGCGTGATTCTGCGCCATGGGGCGGTGCGGGAGCAGCGCGGCCATCGTGGCGTGGCCCTGCCGGCCGTGCACCACCGCCAGGACGGCGGCCGGGTCCAGGCCCTGCCGGACCGCCCACCGGGTCCAGCAGCGCTCCACCACCGCGTCGGAGTCGACGAGAGTCCCGTCCATGTCGAGCAGCAGAGCGCGGGCGGTGAACACGGACTGCATGGGACTCCCTCGGACGGCCTAGCGGCGTACTCAGTGGTTCCGCCCGCCGGTCAGGGAGACGGGCGGAACCACTTTGTTCCTCGAAGATACAAAATATTCGGGTGCGGCGCCACCCCCTGGTCCGCGGCGCCACCCCCTGGTCGGGGCGCCACGCCGGCCTCGGGGCATTGCCCCCGGGCTCGGGGCGCCACCCTGGGTTCAGGGCGCCACCACGAATTGCAGCAGGCCCCAGGTGAAGTGGGCCACCAAGCGTTCACCGGTGCCGGGCACGGTCACCGCGAGCCGAGCGCGGCTCGGGGCGTCCGCCGGGAGCGGGGCGGCGGGCGGGAAGGCGCGGGCCACGTCGTCCACGACGCAGGACCAGGGCGTCAGGTCCTCGACGCCGTTCAGCGGCGGAGGGGCCGCGCCGGGCGCGCGGACCAGCCACTCGTTCCACACCGCCGTGCCGCCGGGCGCGCACAGCACCTCGAACCGCAGATCGGGCCACAGCGGCAGCGGCCACAGCAGCGCGCGGCACGTCAGGTCGCCGACCTGCCGTTCGACCTCCGCCACGGGTGGCCCGAGCGCCAGCCGGTACCCCCGCTCGCCGCCGGGATACGTCCGCGAGCGCAGCCGCGCCTGCCAGGCGCGGTGCGCTTCCCTCAGGTCGGCGTGCGACGCGCCCAGCGCGCGGAGCGCGTCGTCCACCAGGCCGGGGTGGTGGTCGGCCATTCTGCGCAGCAGCATGAGCTGGAACTGGGGGAGTCCGAAGGCCATCTTTTCGACCTTACAGGTCCGGATCCCTCACTTCCCCGCGTCCCGGGGGAGGGCTGGCGCGTTCCGCTCCGCTGGGGTGGTTGCCGCGTGTCGTACGCACCTGTCCGACGCGCCGTCGTGGCTTCTCGCGCAGGTGGGAATTGCCACTTGCGCTGGCGTCGCACCTTGCGGTGCATCGTGGCTCGTCGCGCAGTTCCCCGCGCCCCTGGGGGTTGCCCCTTGCGGTGCGTGCTTGTCTGCTGCGCCGTCTCGGCTGGGCGCGCAGTTCCCCGCGCCCCTTTGGGGCGCTTCCCCCTTCCTCTGCGGAAGAGGGCACGCCGTTCAGGAGCGCGGGGAACTGCGTGGCGAGCCACGGCGGACCGTCGTGGGAGGACGGCGGCCACCGCCCCGGGACGCGCTCGGCCGAGGCACCGGCAAGGCGCGGGCCACCGCAAACGGCACCCCCGCGGGGATTGCGCGGGCACACCGTTGGGTGGGGGCCCTCCCGGGGAGGGGTCAGTGGGAGTGGTGCGGGTTACCGGACGGCGAGGTGGCGCGGACGAGAGCCGTATGGGTCGCCTGGCCATAGACCCCGGAGGGGTCACCGCGGACGCCGTACCAGATCTGGAAGACCGCCACCGCCTGCTCGACACCCATGTCGTACCGCCCGTCGATGGCCCCGCGGTAGACCCACACCTCGGTGAGCCGCTGCTGGAGGTCCGTGACCGCCGCCCCGCTCGCGCCGAGTTGCAGCACCGCGGGCGGCGCGGGTGTCGTGGGCGCTGCGGGCGGCGCCGTCGCCGTAACCGGCGGCTGAGTGCTCTGCGGCGGCGTCGCGGGGGCCGAGGGGGCCGGCGGCGCCGGGGGGGGGGGGGGGGGGGGGGGGGGGGGGGGGGGGCGGCGGGGGGGCGGGGCGGGGGGGGGGCGCGGCGCGCGCCCGCGCGCCCCCCCCCCCCCCCCACGACCAGTGGCGTGACGGGCGCGCTCGGCGCCGGCTTGGGCGCGGGCGACGTCGTCGCCCGCATCGGATAGCGGGTGACCCTCACCGGCTGCGTGACGGCGGCCCCCGGCGCCGCGTCCGCGGGCAATGTGACGTCGGGAGCGGCCGACGCGGGCTCGGGCAGCGCCCGGTCGGTGCCGCGCGGCTCATCGCCCATCACCGAGCCGGTCACGGCCACCGCCCCTGCGGCCAGCGCGGACGCGGCGACGGCCGCCGCGGTGACCACGATGCCGCGCCGCCTGCGCCGGTGCCGTCCATGTGCCGCGGCGGCAGCCGCCTCGCGGATGTCGTCGTCGGACGGATACTCCAGCGGGTATTCCTGCGCCGCCGCCATCGCGGCATATTCCGCGGGAAAGAGGCCGAGGTCGGTGGTGGCCGGGCCGCCCTCGCCCTCGCCGGCCACGTCGATCAGCGGCCGTACGGTCGTATCCGTGCCGTCGGCGGTGTCGCCCGGGTCGCCGACGTAGGGGCGTACGCGCAGCGGGTGGAAGCCCTCGGCCACCGCGAGTGCGGCGGCCCGCTCGGCGGCGCGTTCCGCGGCCCGGACCTCGCCACCGCCGTCCACTGTGACCACGGCAATCTCCGTGGTCACACCGGTCACACCGATGTCGTCAGGCTCGTACGGCCCTGCCGTACGGTCCGGCTGCTGCGGCGCCACTGGTTTCCCCTCCCGCCGTCGTTCGCGCGTTCGCAAAGACGTGTCAGTGATTATGCCGATACCCCATGCCGTCGCATACCCGGTCCCCTCTCCGGTGGCGCACTTCCGCAGGCCGTAACCGCACAAACGGTGCAAATATGAGAGTCCGACCGTCGGGGGGCGACGCGAGGAGCCGTTGCCATGGCCCAGGACACCAGCACCGCGGTGGCGCCGGGTGCGGACCAGGACCGGCGCCGGGTACGGATCGCGATCGGTGCCCTCGCCCTCGGACTGCTGCTCGCGGCCCTCGACCAGACCATCGTGTCCACCGCGCTGCCCACCATCGTCAGCGAACTCGGCGGCATCGACCATCTGTCCTGGGTGGTCACCGCCTATCTGCTCGCGTCGACCGCCGCCACCCCGCTGTGGGGCAAGCTCGGCGACATGTACGGCCGGAAACGGCTGTTCCAGGGCGTCATCGTGCTCTTCCTGATCGGCTCCGCGCTGTGCGGAGTCGCCCAGAGCATGGGTGAGTTGATCGCCTTCCGGGCTCTGCAGGGCCTGGGCGGCGGCGGGTTGATCGTGCTGTCCATGGCGATCGTCGGGGACATCGTGCCGCCCCGCGACCGGGGCCGCTACCAGGGCGTGTTCGGCGGGGTGTTCGGCGCCGCCAGTGTGCTGGGGCCGCTGCTCGGCGGGGTGTTCACCCAACAGCTCTCCTGGCGCTGGGTGTTCTACATCAACCTGCCGATCGGCGTCATCGCGCTCGCCGTCATCGCCGCGGTCCTGCACATCCCGGTGCGCCGCACCTCGCACCGGATCGACTACACCGGCATGGTGGTGGTGGCCTCCGCCGCCACCTGCCTGGTGCTGGTCACCTCGCTCGGCGGCACCACCCTGGCATGGGGCTCGGCCGGCATCGTGACCCTCGCGGTGGTCGGTGTCGCCCTGGTCGCCGTCTTCGTGCTGATCGAGCGGCGCGCGCAGGAACCCGTGCTGCCGCCGCGGCTCTTCCGGGTGCGGACCTTCGTGGTGTGCTCGGTGATCTCCTTCATCATCGGCTTCGCGATGTTCGGCGCCATGACCTATCTGCCGACCTTCCTCCAGGTCGTGCACGGCTACTCGCCGACGCTCTCCGGCGTCCACATGATCCCGATGGTGGTCGGTCTGCTGATCTCCTCCACCGGCTCGGGCCAGATCGTCAGCCGCACCGGCCACTACAAGGTCTTCCCGATCGTCGGCACCGCCGTGACCGCGGTCGGCCTGCTGCTCCTGCACCAGCTCGACGAGCACACCGCCACCTGGGTGATGAGCCTGTACTTCTTCGTCTTCGGCCTCGGGCTCGGCCTGGTGATGCAGGTGCTGGTGCTCGCGGTGCAGAACGCGGTCGGCTACCAGGACCTGGGCTCCGCGACCTCCGGCGCGACCTTCTTCCGCTCCATCGGCGCGTCCTTCGGCGTCTCCGTCTTCGGCACCGTCTTCACCAACCAGCTCTCCGACAAGCTGGCCTCCGCGCTGCGCGGGGTCCGGCTGCCGGCCGGCTTCGACCCAGCCCGGCTCCAGGCCGACCCCACGGCCATCGCCCGGCTGCCCGGGACCGTCAAGGCGCCGGTCCTGCACGCGTACTCGCAGGCCATCACCACGGTCTTCCTGTGGGCCGTCCCCGTCGCGCTGGTCGGCTTCGTGATGGCCTGGCTGCTCAAGGAGGAGCCGCTGCGGGGCAGCGTCACCGTGCCGGACGCCGCCGAGACGGTGGGTGTCAACCCGGTGGAGCGGACCTCGCTCGACGAGATCGCCCGCTGCCTTTCGCTGCTCGGCGGCCGGGACGCCCGCCGCGACCTCTACACCCGCATCACCCGGCTGGCCGGCCTCGACATCCACCCCGCCACCAGCTGGCTGCTGCTCCGCCTCGCCCACGACGGCCGGGCCGACCCCGTCGAACTCGCCCGCCGCACCACCGTGCCCGCCGACGTCATCGAGGCGGCAGCGGTCGAGGCGGAGTCCGGCGGCTACGCGGTACGCGAGGGAAACCCGCTGGCCCTCACCGCGTCCGGCACCGCGCTCGCCGACCGCCTCACCGAGGCCAGGCGCACCGTCCTGGCCGGCCTGCTCGGCGACTGGGACCCCGCCGCCCACACCGAACTCGCCGCCCTGGTGAAAAGGTTGAGCACCGAGCTGTGCGGCGGCGACGGCGACCACCCCGACCGGCGGCCCCGTGCGAAGCCGGCCGCCACCGGAGAAGCCGCATAACGGGCACACGGGTTTGCGCCGCGCGTCTGCGGCAAGCCGAACGACTGGACGGGTGACACCGGGACAGACGGGAGGCAGGACATGTCCACAGGAGCGATTGTCGCTGTCGTGGCGGCAGTCATCATCGTGATCGCGATTGTCGCGGTCGTGATGATGAAGCGCGACGGCGCGGGAGGCCCTGGGCTCAAGCGCCGCTTCGGGCCCGAGTACGAATGGACACTGGCGCGCAACGACGGCGACATCCGTGCCACCCGGCGCGAACTCGCCGAGCGCGTCAAGCGGTACGGCGACCTGGAGACGCGGGCCCTGCCCGCCGAGGCCCAGGAACGGTACGCGGCACGGTGGAACGCGGTCAAGGCCCAGTTCGTGGACGACCCGAGCGCGGCGCTCACCGAGGCCGACCAACTGATCGGCCAGCTCGCCGCCGAGCGCGGCTACCCGGCGGCGAACACCGCCGAGCACGTCGACGCGCTGTCGGTGCACCACCCGCACCACGTGCACGGCTACCGGGAGGCGCACGCAGCTGTCACCGGTGACGGCCGGCACGGCACGGAGGACCTGCGCACGGCGCTGGTCTCCGCGCGCGGGCTTTTCGACGAATTGCTGCAGGGCGGCGGTCGCGGCACGCGCCGCGCCGCCGAGTTGGAGACCGCCGACACGGCGGATGCGGAGCCGGACGCGGAGTCGGTCCCGGCACAGGACGAGACCAAGCAGGTACGGGGCAAGCGGCTTGCCGCCCTCACGGGGCGCGGGCGGACGGAGGAAGAGCAGTGAGCGAGTCAGCATCGGCCGAGCGGTCCAGAGTCCCCGAGCCGGACGAGCCGGGCGGCGAGCGCGCCGCCAGGGCCACCTCCGGGGACGCCACCACGGCGGTTCCCGAGCGCGGGCAGAAGGTAGTTCCCGAGCCCGGCCCGAAGGCCGCGCAGGAGAGCACCGGGTCCGTGTCGGGCTCCGACCAGGCGCAGAAAGCCACCCCTGAGCAGGCGTCCAGGACGGCGTCCGAGTCCGGGCAGAGGGCGACCTCCGAGCCGGGCCGGCGGTCCACCCAGGACAGCGCGCAGAAGGCGGCCTCCGAGCCGGGGCAGCGCTCCACGCTGGGCGACGCCCAGCGGACGGCTGCCGAGTCCGGCCAGCGGTCCACCCAGGACAACGCCCGGAAGTCCACCCAGGAGTACGCCGCCAAGGCCGGTTCGGACCGCGCTTCGGACCGTGCCTCCGAGAGCACGTCCGACCGTGCTTCCGACCGTGCTTCCGAGCACACCGCCAAGCTCGGCTCCGACCACGGGCAGAAGGCCGGCTCCGAGTCCGCCCGCGCCAATGGCGCGGCTCCCGGCGAGGACGACCCCGGGAAGCTCGGGCGCAAGATGGAGCACGCGATCGGCGGCTTCGTGGACGACCCGCGCCGGGCGGTGCGGGAGGCCGACTCCGTGCTGGAGGAGGCCATCACCCGCCTCACGCGGACCGTCGAGGCCCGCAGGGACGGGCTGCGGAAGGAGTGCAAGGACGGTGCGGACACCGAGGAGCTGAGGGTCGCACTCACCCACTACCGCGACCTGGCCTCGCACCTCCTCACCATCTGACCCACGTCCCGCACATCCCGTGTGCACTCGTCGACGGCGTGGGGGGGGGGGGGGGGGGGGGGGGGGGGGGGGGGGGGGGGGGGGGGGGGGGGGGGGGGGGGGGGGGGGGGGGGGGGGGGGGGGGGGGGGGGGGGGGGGGGNCCCCCCCCCCCCCCCCCCCCCCCCCCCCCCCCCCCCCCCCCCCCCCCCCCCCCCCCCCCACGCCTGTGCGGTGTCCGCGAGCGCGGCAACCGGTGCCGTCAGGGCGGCGCGCGGTGGCGCGGGGCATGGGGCCGAGGCCTTCATGGGCGGAGGAGCGGGGGAGCCCCCGCCCTGACGTGCGGCCTGAGGCCGCACGTCCCGGGCCGCCGCCGGAGGTCATGAGCCGGCGGCGCCGTGTTTGATCGCCTGGAGGAAGCGGGCCAGGGCCGACGGCGAGGTGGAGAGCACGACGCCCGGGTCGTCGCTCTCCCGTAGCAGCACCGCACCCCCGGCCGTGACGGCCAGTTCCACACAGTCGCCCTGCTCCTGCGAAAACGTGGACTTCTGCCAGATCAGCGGCGGCGCGGTCATCGGCTGGCCTTCCGGTCTCAGAGGTCTCTGGAGGCGCTGAGGATGAAGTCCCGCGACTGGGACTCGTCGAGCGCGACCGCGGCGAGGGTGTTGTACAGAATGCGGTAGTTCGCCAGCTGTGGTGCCGCGTGCAGAAAAGTGACGCCGTGCGCGGAGTCGATCTGCACCGTATCGAGCGCGCGGACCGTGCCGCTGGTGTACAGCATCGCGTGGCCGGATCCGATATGGCCGTCCGCGGCGAACGGGATGACCCTGACGCTTATGTGCGGCAGGTGGCTCAGCTCCTGGAGGTGTTCGAGCTGGGCGCGGGCCACCTTGCCGCCGCCGAACCGCATCCGCAGCGCCGCCTCGTGGATCAGCGCCTCGTACGGTGTCGCGGACTCGCGGTAGAGCACCCCGGAGCGCTCCATGCGCTGGGCGACCCTGGCCTCCAACTCGCCCGGTGGCAGCGGCGGGATCGCGTAGCCGAAGACCGTGCGGGTGTAGTCCTCGGTCTGGAACACCCCGGGGATGTGGGTGATCTGGATGGTGCGCAGATGGACGGCGTGGAATTCCAGCTCGGCGATGTCCAGCAGCGCGGCGGGCACGACCCCGCGGTAGGCCTCCCACCAGCCCTTGCGGCCCAGGCCGTTGGCCATCACGACCAGGGCGTCGATCAGTTCGGTGTCGCCGCATTCGTAGAACGACGCGAGGCGCCGCAGCCGCTCCTCGCTGACCCCGAGCCGCCCGGCCTCGATGTGACTGACCTTGGCCGGATCGGTGCCGAGCAGACGGGCGGTGTCGCGGGCCGTGATACCGGATGCCTCGCGCATTTTCCGTAGCTCCGCACCGAGGCGCTCCTGACGGGCGGTTGCGGTGCTTCTGAGCGGCATGGTGTCCCTTCTTGGTGCTGGTTCGAGTGTGCCGTTCCGCTCACCCCGGGTCCAGATCGTTTCTGGAAATTTCGGCGACAAGGTTGCAGAGGGGCACTATTGCCCCATATGGTTCATCGGGGCATGCGTACATGAACAGTCAACTCCCTTATCGTGCATGGTTGTTGACAGGGGTACGTGCCAGCGGCGACGTCCGGCGCAACGAGCCCGGCACTGCCCGCCCCACAAGCCGGTGCAGCCGCTCCTGCGACAGCGAACCGGGTTCAGGAAAACGCGCCACCGCACCGCGGCCGGGATCGTCCTCGGCTGCCAACCGTACGGAGGCCAGGCCGAGCCGGCCGGCCACCGGACGGCGGAAACGGCGGGTCGCGGACCGCAAGGCCTCGACGTCGTGCGCCGCCCGCAGCCCGCGGAAGCCGTACAGGCCGGCGGCGGCCGGACGCCCCTTCACCGCGCCCGCCGGAATGGTGCGTCCCGCCCCCTGCGCCCGCCGGGCCCTACACCCAGCCCGCGAAGCGGGAGATGCGGATGGCGTCCACCCGGTTGCGCGCGCCCGTCTTGCGGGTGATGGCGGCCAGGTAGTTGCGCACGGTGCCGTTGCACAGGTGCAGGCTGCGGGCGATCTCCGTGACGGAGGCGCCTTCCGCGCTGAGCGACAGCACGGTCAGTTCGCGCGGGGTCAGCGGCATGTCGGCGGCCTGGAGGAATTCCACGGCCAGGGATTCGTCGACGAACCGTTTCCCCTGGGCGGCCTGGCGGATCGCGGTGGGCAGCCGGTCCGCCGAGCGGTCCTTGTTCACGAAGCCGAGCGCGTCGGCGGCGTACGCCCGCCGCAGATTGCCGGGTCTGCCGCTGTTGGTGAGGACGACCAGGGCACACCCGTCCGCGGCGGTCCCGGCGCCGCCGGACGGGCCGACCCCGGCCCGCTCGGTGTGCCGGCGCCAGCCGGGGCAGTCGGCGTCGACCACACACACGTGCGGGCCGGGGAAGCGGCCGGGATCGCGCAGCAGACGCCACCCGGTGGCCGTCACCTCGAAGTCCGGCTCCCCGCCCAGCAGCGCCGCAAGCGCGGACCGCAGCAGACAGGTGTCATGGGCCACCAGTACGCGTATCACTCGACTTCCCCTCGCATCACCTCGTCGCACCGGATCTCCGGAAGAACGCGACTGAGAACTACCCCGGGCAGATGTCCGACAAGACCCGGATTCCGGTCGTTCTGAGGCAGTCGAGGGGCGGTTCGGCGCGCACGAGGGCGCGCGACCGCCACCGAATGCGCGGTCTCCCGCCGCTGTTCGGGCGGCCCGCGCGGCGGTTCGGCTGCGCTCTGCGGTCGTCGGCGGTCGTCGGACCGCCCCTCGCGGCCGATAGCCGTGCCCACCGCGGCCGGTCAGGACGCCGGGGCGTCCTCGGGGATCAGCCGGCACACCGTGCGGATGTCCTCGCGCACCTGCTCCACAGGCGCTCGCGCGGCCAGCCAGCTGACCAGGGCGGCATGCCAGGTGTGCTCGACCACCCGGACGGCTGAGACGCACCCGGCTGACGGCTCGCCGCCGAGCCGCATCGCGTCGAGGATGATCGCCCGGGTGAGCACCGAGACGGTGTCCACCTCCGCGCGGACCGACCGGTCCGCGAAGATCAGCGCCCGCACCATCGCGTCGGCGAGCAGCGGTTCGCGCTGTAGCGCGCGGAAGGCGCGCAGCAGCGTCTCGGCGACCCGCTCGCCCGGCGTCGGAGCGGTCGGCGGGCGGTCGCGGAGCGTGTCGTGGAGCTGTCCGAGCTGGTCCTGCATGACGGCGACCAGCAGATGGACCTTGGAGGGGAAGTAGCGGTAGAGCGTGCCGAGCGCCACTCCGGACTCCTCGGCGACCTCCCGCATCTGGACCGCGTCGAAGCCGCCGCCGGCGGCGAGCCGGGTGCTGGCGTCCAGGATGCTCCGCCGCCTGGCCTCCTGCCGTACGGTCAAAGCGGTGATGCGGCCCATACGTCCTTCCATCCGGCACACGCGGCACCGGCGCGCATGCCGTACCAGGCCAGTGGACCCGTCCGGTTGCCGGTGGACTCGCCTTCTGTACCATCGAGTCTGAAACTTGTTCTAGATTAGCGCGACCGGTTACGCTCCGGCTCTATCGCTGTGAAGGGGGCCGGGAAGTGACGGCAGAGGCCAGGCCGCTACGGGTCGCGCTGCTCAGCTACAAAGGCAACCCCTACTGCGGCGGCCAGGGCGTCTACGTCCGGCACCTCTCCCGCGAGCTGGCGGCACTCGGCCACAGCGTCGAGGTGATCGGCGCGCAGCCGTATCCCGTCCTGGACGCGGTCGGTGACGGCGTCACCCTCACCGAGCTGCCCAGCCTCGACCTCTACCGGCAGCCGGACCCGTTCCGTACGCCCAGGCGCGGCGAATACCGCGACTGGATCGACCTGCTCGAAGTCGCGACGATGTGGACCGGCGGCTTTCCCGAGCCGCTGACGTTCAGCCTGCGGGCCAGGCGGCACCTGGCCGCGCGCCGCGCCGACTTCGACGTCGTCCACGACAACCAGACGCTCGGCTACGGGCTGCTCGGCCTCGGGCTGCCGCTGGTCACCACCGTGCACCACCCGATCACCGTGGACCGCCGGCTCGACCTGGCGGCGGCGGCCGGCTGGAAGCGCCGGGTGTCCATACGCCGCTGGTACGGCTTCACGCGCATGCAGAGGCGGGTGGCCGTGCGGCTGCCTTCGGTGCTCACCGTGTCGGGCTCCTCCAGCGCCGAGATCAGCGCGGACCTCGGAGTGCGCCCCGAGCGGGTCCACACCGTGCCGATCGGCGCCGACACCCGGCTGTTCTCGCCCGACCCGGCGGTGCCCGAGGTGCCGGGCCGCATCGTGACCACGTCGAGCGCCGATGTGCCGCTCAAGGGCCTGGTCTTCCTGGTCGAGGCGCTGGCCAAGGTCCGGGTGCAGCACCCGGCCGCGCATCTGGTCGTGGTCGGCAACCGGCCCGAGAGCGGACCGGTCGCCGAGGCGATCGACGACTTCGGCCTCGCGGACGCCGTCGACTTCGTCAAGGGCATCAGCGACGCCGAACTGGTCGATCTGATCCGCAGCGCCGAGGTGGCGTGCGTGCCGTCGCTCTACGAGGGGTTCTCGCTGCCCGCGGCGGAGGCGATGGCGACGGGCACGGCGCTGGTCGCCACCACCGGCGGTGCCGTACCCGAGGTCGCGGGACCCGACGGGGAGACCTGCCTCGCGGTGCCCCCGGGCGACGCGGGCGCGCTGGCCGCGGCGCTGGAGCTGGCGCTCGGCGATCCGTCCCTGCGCCGCCGCCTGGCCGCGGCGGGCCGCGCCCGTGTCCTGTCCCGTTTCACCTGGACCCGCGCGGCGGCCGAGACCGCGACGCTCTACCGCGAGGCGATCGCGAGCCAGGCCCACCGGGGCCGGCCCGATCAGGGGGGCGCTGTCCGCGCGGCGGGAGGTGCCCCACAGGGGCGCGGGCCACTGTGCGGGCAACCGCCCACCGGCCGGTGGTCAGGACACGACAGCGACAGCCCCTCCGGGCCGGTGGCGACCCGCGCCCCGGCGGGGCTCGGCCCGGAGCGCGAGGGCGCACCCGAAGGGCTCGGCCCGGAGTGCGAGGGTGCCGTTGAGGGGCGCCTCCCAGGGCGTGAACGTGCCGTCGATGAGCAATCCGGGGCTGGGGCCGGAAACGCCAACGCCCCCGGGGCGACCGGTACCGTGGGGAGCAACCGCTGATGCTGACCGTCGACTTCACCCGCTTCCCGATCGCCGCGGGCGACCGCGTGCTCGACCTCGGCTGCGGCGGCGGCCGGCACGCCTTCGAGTGCTACCGGCGCGGCGCGCGGGTCGTCGCCCTGGACCGCAACGGCGAGGAGATCCGCGAGGTCGCCCGCTGGTTCGCAGCCATGAGGGAGGCCGGCGAGGCCCCGGCCGGCGCCTCCGCGACGGCCATGGAGGGCGACGCCCATCACCTGCCCTTCCCCGACGACAGCTTCGACGTCGTCATCATCTCCGAGGTGATGGAGCACATCCCCGACGACAAGGGCGTGCTCGCCGAGATGGTCCGGGTGCTGCGGCCAGGCGGCCGGATCGCGGTCACCGTGCCGCGCTACGGCCCGGAGAAGGTCTGCTGGGCGCTGTCCGACGCCTACCACGAGGTCGAGGGCGGCCACATCCGCATCTACAAGGCCGACGAGCTGCTCGGCCGGATGCGGGAGGCGGGCCTGCGCCCGTACGGCACCCACCACGCGCACGGGCTGCACGCTCCGTACTGGTGGATCAAGTGCGCGCTCGGCGTCGACAACGACCAGGCCCTGCCGGTGAAGCTCTACCACAAGCTGCTGGTGTGGGACATCATGAAGAAACCGCTGGCCACCAGGGTCGCGGAGCAGGCGCTCAACCCGCTGGTCGGCAAGAGCTTCGTGGCGTACGCGACGAAGCCGCAGCTGCCGCAGGTCCCGCGGGACGCCGCCAAATGACCCGGGCCGACCGTGACCAGCGCGGTATCGAACGGCTGGCGCTCCCGGGGGTGCTCACCGCCGAGCAGGCCGCGCGGACCGTCGACGCGGTGCTGGCCGTACAGCGCCCGGACGGCGCCATCCCGTGGTTCCCCGGCCACCACCTCGACCCGTGGGACCACATCGAGGCGGCCATGGCGCTGGACGCGGCGGGCGAACACATCGCCGCCGAGGCCGCGTACGAGTGGCTGGTGCGCCACCAGGACGCCGACGGCGGGTGGTTCGCCGCCTACCAGGACGGTGACCCGGCCCGGCCGACCGACCGCGCCCGTGAGTCCAACTTCTGCGCCTACCTGGCTGTCGGCGCCTGGCACCACTATCTGTCCACCGGCGACGACGCCTTCATCGAGCGGATCTGGCCGGCCGTCGCCGCCGCGGTGGAATTCGTGCTGGCGCTCCAGCAGCCGGGCGGGCAGATCGGCTGGAAGCGCGAGGCCGCGGACAAGGGCGGCGCGGTCGTCACCGACGCGCTGCTGACCGGGAGTTCATCGATCCACCAGGCACTGCGCTGCGCCCTGGCGATCGCCGAGCACCGCGAGGAGCCGCAGCCGGACTGGGAGTTGGCGACCGGCGCGCTCGGGCACGCGATCCGCCGGCATCCCGAGCGCTTCCTCGACAAGAGCCGCTACTCGATGGACTGGTACTACCCGGTGCTCACCGGCGCCCTGCGCGGCCCCCGCGCCCTGGCCCGGATCGAGGAGGGCTGGCCGCGTTTCGTGGTGCCGGGGCTCGGGGTGCGCTGTGTGCTGCCCAACCCCTGGGTGACCGGCGGCGAGACGGCGGAACTCGCGCTCGCGCTGTGGGCGGTGGGGGAGTCCGACCGCGCGGTGCGGCTGCTCGCCGACATGCAGCGCCTGCGGGCCGACGACGGCCTGTACTGGACCGGCTACGTCTTCGACGACGACGCCATGTGGCCGGTGGAACGCACCACCTGGACGGCCGGGGCACTGCTGTTGGCGGTGGCCGCGCTCGGGGGGGATGAGGCGACCACCGCCGTCTTCGGGGCGGAGCGACTGCCGAACGGGCTTGCGCCCGGCTGCTGTCCGCCCCGGCTCTGAGGGATCACCAGGCCGTCACGTCCTGTTGACCCGGCCCGCGATCGCATGCGCGATCAGCATGTAGACGACCGCGGGCAGACCGTAGTTGAGTACGGTGCGCCACTTCGCGTTATCCGGTGTGAAGAGGTCCTTCGACCAGCCCGCCAACCAATTGGCCGAGTGGTGCACCCAGTCGACCAGGTCGTTCGCCCGGTTGGCGTCGAAGACGAAGAAGAGGATCCACAGTACGAGGATCAATGCAGCGATGTCTGCGGCGATGAGAATGATCACCGCGGCGGGGTTGCCGCCATACCGTCTGGCCATGACAGCCGCCTTGCCCCGAACGGGTGGTTGAAACCCGTCCGGCCGCCCACCGGTCGCGCGTGTGTACGGACCGGGGCGATGCTGCGAGGACATAGGACGCAACCGTTCCCATACGCCCCGGAGGTCCCCCGTGCCGACCGGCATTCCGCTGCGCAGGACCCTTGTCGCGCTGCTGCTCGCCGCCGCCCTGCTGGCCCTGCCGGCCTGCGGCGGAGGCTCCTCCTCGGGCAGCGGTACGACCGGCGCGGTCAACATCACCGCGTCCGCCTCGCCGAGCCGGCAGAAGCTCGCCAAGACCCGCTTCGTGGCCAACGCCGGGCTCGCCGCCGGGGCGGTCTACCAGTGGGTCGTCAAGCCGTACCGCAAGGGCTCGTTCACGAAGGGCGCCAAGAGCCGCACCCTCACCCTGGTCAAGGCGGGCCTGGCCGGCACCTTCGCGTACAACAGGCTCAAGGCCGCGGCCAAGAACGCGCAGGGCGATCCCACGCTGAGCAGGTACATGGCGCCGGTCGTCGCGGGCATCGGCGCGCTCAAGGACCTGCCGGGCAAGCTGCGCAAGGGCGACGGCAGCGCCGTGAACAGCTACAACGACGTCATCAACAAGGTGAAGGAGGCCGGCAAGAACGCCGGCGCGGACGTCAAGGACAAGGTGCCCTCGCTCGATGAGCTCAAGAGCGGCTGACCCCCCCGGCAGCACGGCGGCCGGCCACCCGGTGAGGGGTGGCCGGCCGCCGTGCGGTGCAGAGACGGTTCAGCCGCGCTGGATGCCGCTGCTGTCCTGGAGCAGGCCGCGACGGCCGTCCTGGGTCTGCGCGATCAGCGCGGCACCGCGCTGGTCGACGGCCAGATACCAGGTGCCCGGGGTCAGCTCGGCGATCTGCGAGCCCGAACCGTCCTCGGCGAACAGCGGACGCGGCACCGGCACTGCGAACCAGAACGCGGTGAAGTCGGACGACGCCGGCGCGGCGGCGGTGGGCGTCGGCTGCGGAGCCGCGGCCTGCTGCGCACCGTACGGCTGCTGGCCGAACGCCGGGTCGACGGACTGCGCGCCGCCCGGGTAGCCGTAACCCGCCTGCTGCGGCGCGGCACCGTACGGAGCCGCGCCACCCACCGCGTACGGGTGGGCGGCCGGGGCCGGGGCGCCCACCAGCGGGGCCTTGAGCGCCGGCAGCCGGTTCGACAGCGGCGCGACGACCGCGATGACCAGGCCGAACAGCAGCGTCAGCCAGTTGCCCGCGCCCTTGTTGTAGTGGTCGGGGTTGTTGAACAGCGTCGACCACACAGCGGTCCAGCCGACGAAGAGCGACAGCGCCACGGCCCACTGCGCGAACGACAGCCCGAGCAGCTGCTTTCCGGCGAACTGGGGGGAACGTGCCAGGACCACGGCGGCTGCCGCCACGAGCGCCGCGAGCGTCACGGAGGGGAGGATCGGGAAGAAATCCGAGTGCCACAGATTCCTGGAGGCGGACATGCCCTCGAAATCGAGGCTGAGGAACGGCAGGAACGAGGCGATCAGGAGCAGCACCGCTGCTCCGATCACCGCGCCGTCTCCTCGGGTCAGGGAGCGGATGTTCACGTCAGGTCCTGTCCTTTGTCAGTTGGTTCGCTCGGGGCGGTGCCCCATGGTACGAGGGTGATCCTGGCCAAGGGGCCTGGTATGGGCATTGGTGCACGATCCATACCGGACTGCTACAGCCCTGTCACCTCTTCCCTTCAAGGAAGGCGGTGAGCCCGTCGGCGATCCCCTGGGCAGCGTGCTGCCGCCAGGCGGGGTTCGTCAACGCGGCGGCGTCGTGCGCGTTGCGCATGTTGCCGCACTCGATGAAGACCTTCGGCACGGTCGAGAGGTTGAGGCCGCCGAGGTCGTCGCGGATCGTCAGCCCTTTGCCGCCGAGGTAGTTGGCCAGCGGTTCGCCGGTGGCCGTGGTGAAGTGCGACCGCAGGGTGGTCGCCAGCCGCAGCGAGGGCGCCGCGATGGCGCGGGTGTCCGCCGCGCCCTGGTGCACCGGCTTGGGCGCGATCACATGGAAGCCGAGGCGGTCCGCGGGCGCGCCGTCCGCGTGGATCGACAGCGCCGCGTCGGCGTGCGCGTCGTTCCCGATCCTGGCCCGCTCGTCCACGCACGGGCCGTAGGGCCGGTCGCCGTCGTAGGTCAGGACGACCTTCGCGCCGCGCGCCTCCAGCAGCGTCCGCACCCTGTGGGCGACGTCCAGCGTGTAAGTGGCCTCCGGATAACCGGCGTTGGTCTCGGTGCCGGTGGTGTCGCACTCCTTGCGGTTGGTGCCGATGTCGACCGTTCTGCTGATCGCCGCGGTGTGTTCTGCGTTGCCGTTGTTGTGACCGGGGTCGATGACGACGGTCCTGCCCGCCAGTTCCCGGCCGGCCGCGCCGGCGCCCGCGCCGGTGTCACCGTCCGCCACGGGGGAGTCGCCGGAACCGCCGCCGTGCGCCGTCGCCAGGGAGCCGCGGCCCGCCGCCGTGTCAGGGCCGGAACGGTGCCGCGCGTCGTACACGAACCAGCCCCCGGCGAGGGCCGCGACCATCACGACTGCCGTGATGAACAGCGACCAACTCCAAGCGCCCCGGTCTGAGTCGTTGCTGAACACGCCGCGACTCTATCGGCCCCGCTCCGCGCCTCGCAGCGCGCCCGGCGAACCGGCCCTTATGCCGGAATCCGTACTACCGTACGACGCTTCCGGTCACTCTGCGCAACAATTGGAGCGAGCGGGTCGCCGACTCCTGCACGAAGGCGCCGGATTCGAGCGCGCGGCGGTAGATGCGGTACGGCGCCTGGCCGCCGTCCGCCGGGTCCGCGAAGACGTCGTGGATTGCCAGCAGCCCACCCTCCGCGACCCGGGGCGCCCAGCCCTCGTAGTCTGCGGTCGCGTGCTCGTCCGTGTGCCCGCCGTCGATGAAGACCAGGCAGAAGGGCCGCGTCCACAGCGCCGCCACCTGCGGCGAGCGCCCCACCATCGCGACCACGTGCTCTTCGAGGCCCGCCGCGTGCAGGGTGCGGCGGAAGTGCGGCACGGTGTCGATCAGGCCGGTGTGCGGGTCCACCAGCGAGGCGTCGTGGTATTCCCAGCCGGGCTGCTGCTCCTCGCTGCCCCGGTGGTGGTCCACCGTCACCACGACCGTGCCCGCCTGCCGGGCCGCGTCCGCCAGCAGGATCGTGGACCGCCCGCAGTAGGTGCCGACCTCCAGCAGCGGCAGCCCCAGGTCCGCGGCGGCCCTGCCGGCCGCCTCGTGGAGCGCCATGCCCTCGTCGGCGGGCATGAACCCCTTGGCGGCCTCGAACGCCGCGAGCACGTCAGTCATCCCGGCATCCTACGAAGCGGCCGGTCACGGGGCGGCGCCGGGCGCGGGCGGCGGGCGGCGCGCACTCCGGGCCGGCGGGACGGACCCGGTACGCGGTCGTCGCGCGCCGGGCCGCTGGTCGTAGGCCGAAATGCCGATGCCGGGCGGCAGCGGTGACGGCAGCATGGACACCGTGAGCGAAACCCTCGGACAGCGCACCCCGACCGACTCCTCCGGCACCCCGGCCGGCCGCAAGCGCGCCGCGCCACCCGCCTGGGCGGTGCTGCTCGCGGTGTGCGCGGGCCAGTTCCTCGTCGTGCTCGACGTGTCGGTGGTCAATGTCGCGCTGCCCTCGATGCGCGGCGCCCTCGGCTTCGGCGAGACCGGCCAGCAGTGGGTGGTCAACGGGTACGCGCTCGCCTTCGCCGGTTTCCTGCTGCTCGGCGGCCGGGCGGCCGACCTCTTCGGCCGCAAGCGCACCTTCCTGGTCGGCCTCGGCCTCTTCACCGCCGCCAGCCTGGCCGGCGGGCTCGCCCAGAGCCCGTGGATGCTGATCACCGCCCGCGCCGTCCAGGGCCTCGGCGCCGCGGTGCTCGCCCCGACCACGCTGTCCATCCTCTCCACCTCCTTCCCCGAAGGACCCGAGCGGACCCGGGCCATCGGCACCTGGACCGCGGTGGGCGCCGGCGGCGGCGCGGCCGGCGGCCTGGTCGGCGGGCTGCTCACCGACCTGCTGTCCTGGCGCTGGGTGCTGCTGGTCAATGTGCCGGTCGGGGCGCTGGTCCTGGTCGGCGCGGCCCTGTGGCTGACCGAGAGCCGCGGCGCCACCGTCCGCCGGCTCGACATCCCGGGCGCGCTCCTGGTCACCGCGGGCGTCACCGCCATCGCCTACGGCATCGCCGAGACCGAGTCGCACGGCTGGACCTCGGCGGTGTCACTCGGCCCGCTCATCGCCGGGCTCGCCCTGCTCGCCGTGTTCACCGCGGTCGAGGCGCGGACCGCCCAACCCCTCATCCCCTTGCGGCTGTTCACCATCCGCTCGGTGGCCTCGGCCAACACCGTGCTCTTCACCGCGGGCGCCGCGACCTTCTCCGTCTGGTACTTCCTGTCGCTCTACATGCAACAGGTGCTGCACTACAGCCCGATCCGCGCGGGCCTGTCCTTCCTCCCGCACACCATCGCGATCATCATCGGCTCCAAACTCGCCCCCCGGCTGATGAACCGGATCGACGCCCGGCTGATCAGCGCCGTCGGCGGGGTGGTCGCGGTCGCCGGCATCGTCTGGCAGAGCCGGATCACCGCGGACGGCACCTTCCTCGGCATCATCCTCGGCCCCGGCATCCTCACCATGCTCGGCGCGGGCCTGCTGCTCACCCCGGTCTCGGCGGTGGCCATGTCGGGCGTCGGATGCGGCGAACAGGGCCTGGTCTCGGGCCTGTTGAACACCTCGCGACAAATGGGCGGCGCCCTGGGCCTGACCGTCCTCGCGACGGCCGCCGCCTCCCGCATCGCGGCCCGTACGTCCGCGGGCGCCGGCAGCGGAGAGGCGCTGGCCTCCGGCTACGGCCTGGCCTTCCTGATCGGCGCGGGCTTCCTCGCGGTCGGTACGTGCCTGGTGGTGCTGCTGCCGAGGCCGGCCCCGCGCCCCGCCGGCTGACGCGTCAGAGCCAGCCGTTCTGCCGGGCAGTGCGCACCGCCTCCATCCGGTTGCGGGTGCCGGTCTTGCCGATCGCGGCCGACAGGTAGTTGCGTACCGTCGACTCCGACAGGAACAGCCGGCCCGCGATGTCGGCGACCGTGGCGCCGTCCGCCGCGGCGTTCAGCACATCCTGCTCCCGCGGGGTGAGCGGGCTCGGGCCCGCGCTGAGCGCCGCGGCGGCCAGCGCCGGGTCGATCACCCGCTCCCCGCGCAGCACCCTCCTGATCGCCCCGGCCAGCTCCTCCACCGGCCCGTCTTTCACCAGGAACCCGGCCGCGCCCGCCTCCATCGCCCGCCGCAGATAACCCGGCCGCCCGAAGGTGGTCAGAATCAGCACCTGGCACTCCGGCAGCCGCCGCCGCAGCTCCGCCGCCGCGTCCAGCCCGCTGCGCCCCGGCAGTTCGATGTCGAGCAGCGCCACATCCGGCCGCGCGGCCAGCGCCTCCGGCACGATCCGATCCCCCGCCGCGACCTGGGCGACGACCTCCATGTCGTCCTCCAGATCCAGCAGCAGCGCCAACGCCCCCCGCATCATGCCCTGATCCTCGGCGAGCAGCACTCTGACCGGTCCGCCCGGCCGGTTCTCCTGCGGTGTCTCGGTCACGACGCCAGCGTACGGGCCGCTGACCACGGCGGATCCACCCGTCCTCCCGTCCCCGGCAGGGCGGAAGGCGGCCGGCGCCCGCGTTCGCCGCCTCGACGGCCGCCCGTTCCTGCTGTCCGGGCCGGCGGCCGGCGCCGTGCCGGTGTCACTCGCAGAACGCCTGCACCTTGGCACTCGGGTCGTCGACGTCGACGGTCACATCGTCGAGCTGGTCGATCAGCGCCTCGATGTGCTGCGGCTTCAGCTCGGTGAGGTCGATCGGCACCCCCGTCCTGGCCAGCTCCGCATTGATCCTGGCGAGCGCCTGCGGCGGGACGATGCTCGCGAACCGGACCCCGGCGCGCAGCAGTTGCAGTGGGACCCGGATGTTGACCCGGCTGCGTCCGTCGCCGCCGGAGTCGTCCGCCGCGTCCACCACCACGCGCAGGTACTTGGGCCGGGACTTCGCGCGGGACGCGGCTCCCGGCGGCGGCTCGGGCTGCTCCCGTCCCACGGCGTCGATCAGCCGCTCGGCCTCATCCGCGGTGATCCTGCCCTCGGCCAGCACCTCCAGGATCTGGCGCCGCTGCTCGTTTATCGCTGCCCCTCTTCTTCTCCGGCTCATCCGGCGCATCTGACGCTTACCAGCACGGCCGTTCGGCCCTGCTCGATCTCGAACCGGGTGCCGGGCAGCGCCCACAGCACGTGCCCCGTGCCGCGCAGCGCGCCCACCGGGCTCACCCGGGTGGCCAGGCACGCGGCACCGCGCCCAGCACGGCGAGCAGCAGCAGCGGCGACAGCACCAGCGCCACCGGCAGGACCGGGACGTACGGCCGCAGCCGGCGCCCGTTGGAACGGCGCACGCGCACTGTCACGAGCTGCGGGATCACCGGGGCCCCTCCAGTTCTGCCAGCGCCTCCTGGGCGCTGATCTCCCCCCGCCGCAGGCGGTCGACGACGTCGGCGGCGCCGGTGGGCGCCGGGTCGGTGTCGACGAAGCCGAGCTGCTCGGCGATCCGTTTCAGCCGGGCCTTGATCGTCGGGTAGCTCACCCCGAAGATCCGCTCCATCTCCTTGATCGAACCGTGCGACCGGACGAACGCGGCGACGAACACCTGGTCGTCCACGCCGAGCTGAGCCGGCTGCGGCGGCTCGAACTGCCCCTGGGCGCGTTCTTCGCGGAGCTGCGCGAGTCCGGGCTGCCCACCGACCCCGAACTGGTCCCGGCCGCGGGATCGGCCGACTGGCCCGACGCCCTCCGGGTGCTGGCCTCGGTGCTGCCCGACAGCCCCTGCGTGGTGGTCATGGACGAGCTGCCCTGGCTCGCCGAGCAGGACGACCTCTTCGACGGCGCGCTGCAGACCGCGTGGGACCGCCTGCTGGCCAGGCGGCCGGTCCTGCTGCTGCTCCTCGGCAGCGACCTGCACATGATGGAGCGCCTCACCGCTTACGACCGCCCCTTCTACGGGCGTGCCGACACCATGATCCTCGGCCCGCTCAATCCCGCCGAGACCGGCCGCGCACTGGGGCTGGACGCCGCCGACGCCATCGACGCCCACCTGGTGTCCGGCGGGCTGCCCGGCATTCTGCGCGTCTGGCCGCACGCCACACCCGCGATGGCCTTCATCGATTCGGAGTGCCCGAGGCCGCGCTGATGGCCGAGTTCCCGGCTCCCGACCAGGCCCGCCGGGTCCTGGAGGCGGTGGGCAGCGGCGACCGGACTCCCCGGCCGACCTCGTGGCCGCCTGGCCGGCCGGGTGACGCCGTCAGGCCGCCGTGTCCTCGCCCACCGGGAGCACCGCCGCGACCCGGAAGCCGCCCGCGGCCGCGGCGCCCGAGGTCAGCGAACCGCCCGCGGCGGCCAGGCGTTCGGTCAGGCCGCGCAGCCCGGTGCCGGTGCGGGCGGACCGGAGCGTGGCAGTACCGCCTGACGCCGGGGACGCCGGGGACGGCGCGGCGGCCGGGCCGTGGCCGTTGTCGGTGATCGTCAAGTGCGCCTGGCCGTCGGCCGAGTGCAGCTCTATCCGGGTCAGCGTCGCGCCGCTGTGGCGTACGACATTGGTGACCCCCTCGCGTACCACCCAGCCGAGCAGCGCCTCGGTCTGCGGGGGCAGCGGCGGGCCCGACTCGTGGAGCACGACCTCGATGTCGGAGGCGGCCAGCGCCGAGCGCGCCCGGTCCAGCTCCGTGGACAGGCTGCCCTCGCGGTAGCCGGTGACCGCCTCGCGGATCTCGGTGAGGGCCTGCCTGCCGACCGACTCGATGTCGCCGACCTGCGTCAGCGCCGCCTCCAGATCGCGCGGGGCCAGCCGCCGGGCCGCCTCGGCCTTCACCACGACCACCGACAGGGTGTGGCCGAGCAGGTCGTGCAGGTCGCGGGAGAAGCGCAGCCGCTCCTCGGCGACGGCGCTGCGCGCCAGCTCCTGCCGGGTCGACTTGAGCTGGTCCACCGCGTGGAAGAGGGTGATGATCACCGAGACGACAAGGCCGGACAGGAACGTGCCGTACGACAGGCTCGCCGTGCTCCAAAAGCCCCCGTGGTGCATCCCCGACACGCAGCCGGCGGTGGCGCTGAGCAGGGTCAGCGTCGCCCCCAGCTGCCGGCGGCTCCTCGTCACGCAGCCCGCGCACAGCGAGACCAGGACGAACAGCAGCATGAAATTGCCGCCGTAGCCCAGCGACAGCGACAGCGCGACCGCCCCGAGCGCGCACAGCAGCCGGAACGGCAGCGGCCCGGTCCGCCGCCCACCGAACGCCGACCGGATCGTGGACACGTACAGCACGCAGAAGACGGCCAGGCCCGACGCCGCCAGCCACGGGACCGGCACCTCGCCCTTGACGACATCCGTGCCCGGGCCGATCACCATCAGCAGCCACGGGATCAGCGCGCCGCCGTCCGGTGCCTTGAGGTGTTCGATCTCCTGCTCGAACTCCATCGGGCCGCGCCCCCACCACGTCCTACGGCACTGCCGCCCGGCCTGATCCTTCGTCTTCGCCATGTCGGTGCCCGTCCCCGTCGGTGCTGCGTCCGTCGTGCGCCCGCCGGGGGTCGGCGCCCTCATACGGTTCGCGCGCTCCGCCGGTAGGAGAGCACAGCGTAACCGGCGAAAATGGCCAGCCACAGGCCCAGCACACCCACGGTTCCCGGCCCGGGTGCCCGGTGGTCGAGCACGCTCCAGCCCAGGTCACCGAAGCGGTTGGTGGGCGTCCAGCGGGAGATCGCGGCCAGCCAGCGGGGGAAGACGTCGACCGGGATCCACAGCCCGCCGATCACCGAGAGCCCCATCATGCTGACCATGCTCACGACACCGGTGGTCTGGGCGGTGAGGCCGTAGCCGTTGCCGAGTCCCAGCAGGGTGAAGGGGATCGTGCCCAGCCACAGCAGGCCCGCCGCCGCGGCCCACTGCCACACCGCCAGGCGTACGCCGTTGACCAGCGCGCCCGCCGTGAAGACGGTCACGATCGCCGGCAGCACGGTGACGCCGGCCGTCAGCGCCCGCCCGAGCACCACCTGCAACGGGCTCAGCGGGGTGACCCGCAACTGCCGCAGCCAGCCGCGCGCCTTGTCCTCCGCGACGCCCGGCCCGAGCGCGAGGGCCGCGCCCAGCGCGCCGTACGCGGCCATGCCGATCATCGAGAAGCGGGCGTAGTCCATCTTGTCCTGGCTGCTGTCCCCGCCGCCGAGGTTGGTGAACAGCAGGTACATCAGCAGCGGGGTGGCCACCCCGACGATCATGAAACCGGTGTCCCGCAGGGTGCGGCGGACCTCCAGGCGTACGTACCCGATCATCGCGCGGCCTCCTCGTAGGGTGCCGCGGCCGTGGCCGCGGGGTGGGTGGTCAGGGTGAGGAAGGCGTCCTCCAGGCTGGCCGGCGCCACCGAGAGCCGGCGGACCCGGTCGGTCCGGGCCAGCGCCATCACCGTCGCGTCGGAGTCGGCGCTGCGCAGCACAGCGCGGTCGCCGCGGACCTCGACGGCGGTCACTCCCGGCAGGCCGCGCAGCCCCTCGGTGCCGCCGCCCGCCAGGTCGAACGACACCAGGGTCGCGCCGACCCGCCGCTTGATCGCCTCGCCCGTGCCGTCCGCGACGGTACGGCCCCGGTCGAGCACGACGATGCGGTCGGCGTTGCCGTCCGCCTCCTCCAGGTAGTGCGTCGAGAACAGCACGGTGTTGCCGCGGGACGCGTAGCCGCGCATCGACCGCCAGAACGCGCGCCGCGCCTCCACGTCGAGCGCGGCGGTCGGCTCGTCCAGCACGAGCAGTTCCGGGCCGCCGGCCACGGCCAGCGCGAAGCGCAGCCGCTGGGCCTGGCCGCCGGACAGCCGGTCCACCCGGCGGCCCGCCAACTCGGTGATCCCGGCCAGGGCGAGTGCCTCGGGCACCGGCATCGGGTGCGGGTACGTGGAGGCCACGAAGCCGACCAGCTCCTGGACGGTCGTCCGGGGAATCGGCTGGCCGACCTGGAGCATCGCGCCGACCCGGCCCGCCCGCACGGCCTCCCGCGGTGCCGCGCCGAACAGTTGCACCTCGCCCGCGTCCGGGTGGTCCAGCCCGAGCAGCAGGGCGATCGTGGTCGACTTGCCCGCGCCGTTGCGCCCGAGCAGTGCCAGGGTTTCGCCCCGGGCGATTTCCAGGTCGAGGCCTGCCACCGCCTCGACGCTGCCGAATCTCTTCCGTACGGCGCTGAACCGCACCGCCCCCGTCGTTTCCATGACGCCGACGCTACGGTTCGGCCTCCGGGCCGGGCAGACCCGATTGTCCCGGGCCCCCCAGTACAAATGTCCCGCCCCGGCCGGC
>NZ_JAJSYW010000026.1:0-43484 GCF_036815005.1 Streptomyces sp. IBSBF 2435
CAGGGGTGCGGGTTTCGGGGGACCGCGAACGCTCGCCCCGGGCGCGCACAGCAGACTGGCCGCAGCTGGGAGGGGGCGCTGCGGTCAGTTTGCTGTGCATAGGTGCGCGTGGCCGCGGGGGCGGAGGCGCGGAGAATCGCGCGCGACCGTCGTGTGCCAGCGCAGCCGCACATCTCCACGGGCGCCGAGATGGCGCGCGCGACCCGCCACGACCGTCGCGTGCGAAGGCGCCGCCGCCCCACAGGCGCGGAGACTGCGCGCCCCGCCACAAGGCACCGCCGCGTGACAATGCACCGCGGCCGTGCACCCCGGGCGCGTCGCCCTCGCGTGGCGAGAGCCCGGTTCGCGGCGTAACCTCGGCCCCGAGGGGGCTGAGTACGCGAAAGAGGCGGTGCCGCCAGATGCTCCGCAACATCTCCGGCTCACTCCTCGCGCTCATCGGAGCGGTGCTCGCCGTCCAGAGTCCCTTCCGTGTCTGGTATGGCGGGCGTCACGGGTCCGACATCCGGGTCGACGACCTCTTCACCGGGGTCGGCGTCACCCCGGCAGCCGCGGCCCTGCTCGGCTCCCTCTTCCTTCCGCTGGGCTTCGCCGCCCTGCTCGCCCTGCTGGGCGTACTGCTGCGGTCCCGGTCGGCCGTCGGCGCGGCGGGCGTCCTGGTCCTGGGCGTCACCGTGCTGTGGATGGTCCGCCAGGGCCAGTCCGCCGGATCGCTCACCGCCGGCGGCGACGGCCTCGACATCGGTGTGGCGGCGGCGGTCGGCGGCGGCACCCTGCTGCTGCTCGGAGCGGCCATGATGCCGGGCCGCACGACGCGCCACATCGAGCCGTCCCCGCCGTGGGAGCAGCCGTACAAGAAGCCGTACGCCGACGCCCCGACCGCCGCACCGCCCGAGCCCGGCTACCGCCCGCAGGACGACGACACCCTCACCCTGCGCCCGCTGTCCGACCGGCCCCCGGACTGACCGGGGAGGGCGGGCAGAGGCGCGGCCACGGGCGCGGGGCAGGCGCTACGCCCGGCGGACCGACGCCCCGGTCCCCTTCGTCGCGTCGAGCGCGTACACGCAGCGGTCCTTGGAGCACGCGTAGATGACGCCGTCTGCGCTGACCGGCGAACCGGTGATCTCGCCGCCCGTCTCCAGCCGCCAGCGCAACTGCCCGCCCTGCGCGTCGACGGTGTAGAGGCAGTGGTCCTTGGACCCGAAGTGCACCCGGCCGTCGGCGACCGCGGGCGACCCGACGATCTCGCCCTGTGCCGCGAACCGCCAGCGCGGTGTGCCGCTGACCGCGTCCAGCGTGTAGAGCGCGCTCCCCGCGCCCAGGTGCACGGAGCCGGCCGCCACGACGACCGGCTCGACGGACTGCCGCGGCTCGGTGGCGACCCGCCACCGCTCCCGCCCGCCGGCCGGGTCGAGCGCGTAGACCGTACCGAGGTGGTCGGCCACGTAGAGGCCGCCGCCGGACGTCCCGGGCCCCGGAACGTGCGCGGGCGGCGCGAACATCACGGCCGGTGCGTCGAAATGCCAGCGTTCGGCGCCGCTGCGGGCGTCGAGCGCGAGCACCCTGGTGCCGGCGGTGACATGCACGACGCCGTCCGCGACCACCGGCCTGGTGGGCACCGAGCCGGCCGCGCCGGACTCGCCGACCGGATACGACCACATCTCGGCGCCGGTCAGCGCGTCCACCGCGTGCAGGTGGCCGCCGCCCTGGTAGTAGACGGCCCGGCCGACGACGGTGGGTCCCGAGTCCGGCGACTCGAACTCCGTCTGCGCCCCGCCCCGCTCCCACCGCAGCATCCCGCGGCCCGCGTCCCACGCCTGGACACCGCCGCCGCGGGTCCCGGTGACGACGGTGCCCGCGTCGGCCCGTACCGCGTAGACCCATCCGTCGATCTGTGTACGCCACCGGTCGGCGCCGTCCTTCGCGTCCAGCGCGAACAGGCTCGGGCCGTCCGAGGCGTGGATCCGCCCGCCGTCCACCGCCATCGTCCAGGCGACGTCCCTGGTCTTGAACTCGCGGCGCCCGCTCGCCACGTCCAGCGCGTGCACCTCGAAGGAGGTGACGTACAGCAGCCCGCCGGCCACCACCGGGGTGCCCCACACGTCGTTCGACATCCGGAACCGCCACGGCCGCCACTCCGCGGGCGGCGCCACCGCTCCCTGCGAGGGGACGGGCGCCGGCACCGGATCGCCCGCCCGGTGCGCCCCCGCTCTGCGGCGGACCCACTCGGTGCCGGGTGCGGCCCCGCTCGCCGCCTTGTGCTCGGCGGCCTCTGCGACCCGCAGGCCGGGGCCGATCGGCGCGGACCCGGCGAGGTGCACCGCCTCGCCCGACCGGTCGGCGCCGTGCCGGTTGCGGTTGTTGTCGCCCGGCGCGTGCGCGGGGATCGGCGGCGGCTGCGCCGGGCGGGGCGGCAGCAACCGGTCGGCCTGCGGTGTCCGCGGCCGGCCTGCCGCGTGCGCGCCGCGCCCCCTGTCCACCGCGGCGGGGAGCCGACCGCTGCGGCGCTGCTCTATCAGTGCGACCGCGCCGGGCGGCAGCCAGGCCGACGCGGTCCCGGTGTCGTCGCTGCCGGTCGAGAACAGGTGCGGGGCCAGCTGGGCCTGGAGGTCGGCCGGGGTGGGCCGGCCCTCCGCCTCCATCCGCATGCAGGACTCGATGAGCGGGCGCAGCTCGTCGGGCAGCCCGTTCAGGTCGGGACCCTCGCGCAGCAGCATGAAGACGGTCTCCACCGGGTTCGCACCGTGGAAGGGCGCGTGCCCGGTCGCGGCGAAGACCAGCGTCGAGCCGAGCGAGAAGATGTCGCTCGCGCCGCGCACGCTGCGGGAGTCGCGTGCCTGCTCGGGCGACATGTAGGCGGGGGTGCCGACGGCGACGTTGGTCATCGTCAGCCGGGTGTTGGACACTCCGGAGGCGATGCCGAAGTCGATGACCCGCGGCCCGTCCTCCACCACCAGCACATTGGACGGTTTCATGTCGCGGTGCACGAGGCCCGCGGCGTGGATCGACTGGAGGGCTTCCGCGATACCGGCGGCGAGCCAGCGCACCGCCTGCGCGGGCATCGGCCCGGCCTCGTTGACGATCTCCTCCAGCGACGGCGCCGGAACGTACGCGGTGGCGAGCCAGGGAACAGCGGCCCTCGGGTCGGCGTCCACGACGGCCGCGGTGTAGAAGCCGGAGACCGCGCGGGCGGCCTCCACCTCACGCGTGAAGCGGACCCGGAAGAGCTGGTCCTCGGCGAGCTCGGCGCGTACGGTCTTGATCGCCACCCGGCGGCCGGATGCCGAGCGTGCGAGATAGACCAGCCCCATGCCGCCGGCTCCGAGTCGTCCCAGCACCTCGAAAGGGCCGATTCGTCTCGGGTCGTGCTGCGTCAGCTGCTCCATCACTGCCCTGCCACCTCCCCGTACCCGCGTTGTTGCGGCCGTGCCCCGCGTCCGTACGCCCTGCCCTTCGCGGTCCGTTCCCCGCGCCCACGCCAGGGTACGAACACGATTGTTCCTGGGAAGGGCGCCGGTTGCGAACCCGGGGCCGTCACGACACGCCCAGGGAACGAACTCGTTATCATCCGCCACCTGCTGTGCCGGGAGCGGCACAACGCGCCGGAAAAGAACCGGCGTCCGTCAACTCCCGTCTACGAAACCCCCCTTGCGGCGGGTGTCGATGACCGTGAAACCTGCACCCTGGTCGTCGGTGACCGAGGCCACCCGGCCGAAAGGCGAGTCCGCCGGCTCCCCTGTCACCTGTCCGCCGAGCTCCCGCACCCTCGCCGCGGCGGCGTCGCAGTCGTCCACCGCGAAGTAGACCCGGAAGGTGGAGGGCTGCTCGTCGTGGAGGCCGGCGCCCAGCTTCAACCGGCCGCCGACCCGCTGTTCGGGCTCCGCGGCCGGCGACCACACCTTGTAGTCGAAGTGCTCCCCGTCGCCTATCTGCTCGGCCCGGTAGCCGAACACCGATGCGTAGAAGGGGTCGACGGCCGCCGTGTCCTGCGTGTGGTTCTCCGTCCAGCAGAAGGCGCCGGGCTGCTCGGTGATCTCGAAGCCCAGGTGGCCGTCCGCCTGCCAGATGCCGAAGAAGGAGCCTCCGGGGTCGATGGCGCCCACCATCACCCCGGCCTCCCCTGCCTTGTCGGGACCGAAGACGACCTGTCCGCCCGCCGCACCGATCCTGTCTGCGGCGCCGGTCGCGTCGGCCGACGCGAAGTAGACGCTCCAGGAGGTGGGCATCGCGGGATCCGGTTTGCCCATCAGGGCCGCCGCCCGCTTCTCGTCGCGGAACGCCAGGGTGTAGTGCCCGAAGTCCTCGCCCTGGTCCTCGAAGGTCCAGCCGAACAGCTCCCCGTAGAACCGCCGGCCGGCCGCCAGGTCGGGCAGGGACGCGTCGACCCAGCAGGGCGCGCCTTCGCCGAATGCGGACATGGTCCGGTCCTCCCTCTCGTGTGTGCTCGCCGCCTGCTCGACGGCCGCCTCCGCCGCCGCCGTCAGTGATCTTCCCCACAGCACAGCGGCCTAATTCGAACATATGGTCAATTCTTCCGGGGCGGCCCACTCGTGCACCACAAAAGTCAACAAAAGGTGCACAACAACCAGGCAAACGTCTCAGAAGCAGGTTCCGCTTAGCCGCTGGAAACCCTCATTGACCTGCGACTTCCGTACCACCAGACACCCCCTCCCCATTTGCACGCGGTCAAATCGCGCGCGGGTCACGCGTCGCTAAACTGACGGCATGACAGGACAAGTTCGCACCGTCGACGGACGTGTCGCGGGTCGCCGAGGGCAGGCGACGCGGCAGAAGCTGCTCGACTGCCTGAGCGAAATGCTCAGCACGTCGCCGTACCGGGACGTCAAGGTGATCGACGTCGCACGGATGGCCGGCACCTCGCCCGCCACCTTCTACCAGTACTTCCCCGACGTCGAGGGCGCCGTCCTGGAGCTCGCCGACGAGATGGCGAAGGAGGGTGCGAGCCTGACCGAACTGGTCGCGGGCCGCTCCTGGGTCGGCAAGTCGGGAGCCCAGGCGGCCGACGAACTCGTCGACGGCTTCTTCACCTTCTGGCGGAAGAACGACGCCATCCTTCGCGTCATCGATCTCGGTGCCGCAGAGGGGGATAAACGTTTCTCCAAGATCCGCACCAAGATCCTCACCGCGGTGACCGGCTCGCTCACCGAGTCCATCAAGGAGCTGCAGGGCAGGGGCCGGGTCGACAAGGACGTCAGCGCGCCCGCCATCGCCGGCTCGCTGGTGACCATGCTCGCCGGGGTCGCCGCCCACCAGAAGGGCTTCACCGGCGGCGTCAAGCAGGCCGACCTCAAGCCGAACCTGGCGCTGCTCGTTCATCTCGGTGTGACCGGCAAGAAGCCGCCGAAGTAGCCGCGAGGAGTGCGCCGCGCCCTGCGCGGCACGGGGTCGGAACGCGGCCCGGCACGGCAAGATGTCCCGCACGGCCCCGGATCCGCGGGACCGCGGCGGACGAGAGCCGGGCGTACGACCGGCGCGGCCCGCCACCGGCGGACCGCGCGGCCGCGACCCGCCCTCCGCCGCCGAAGGGGGCCGACCGCCCGTGCTGCGACACATGCTGCTGCCGCTGGCGTCCACCGCCCTGCTCGCGCTGCTGGCCGTACTGTGTCCGGCGCAGGGCTGCGTCCGTACGGCGCCGGGCTGGACCGCACAGGCGGCTGCCCGCTTCTGGACGCCCGAGCGGATGGCCGGCTCGATGCCGGCGTCGGGCCGCCGGCTGTCGCCGGTCGCGAAGGCCGCCGCCGCTTCCGCGGCGTCCGGGCCGCCTGGATCCGCCGTGCATTTCGCCGGGGTACCGACGGTGGGTGTGCTCTTCTCCATCGGCGACGACCTCGCCGCGCACTACTGCACGGCGAGTGTCGTCCACAGCCCCGGCCGCGATCTCATCCTGACCGCGGCACATTGCGAGCCGGGAGCCGACATCGGCTTCGTACCGCAGTACCGTGCCGGAGCGGATCGGCAGCCGCACGGGATCTGGGCGGTCGACAAGGTCTTCACCGACCCGCGCTGGGCGCCGGACGACGCCGCCGCCTCCGACTTCGACGTCGCCTTCGCCCGAGTGCGGCCCGACGGGCACGGGCGGCGCGTCGAGGACGTCACCGGCGCCAACCGCCTGGCCCGTACGCCCGGTTACCACAACCGCGTCACCGTCATCGGCTATCCGCAGCTCAGCAGCGACCCCGACGACCGGGCGATCACCTGCACGACCACCACGGAACGCCTGGACGAGCGGCACCAGCTGCGGCTGGCGTGCGACGGCTTCTTCGACGGCACCTCCGGCAGTCCCTGGCTGCTCGATTACGACGTCCGCACCGGAACCGGCACAGTGATCGGCCTGATCGGCGGCCTCGGCGGCGGCGGCCCCACCGACCGCATCTCGTACAGCCCCGTCTTCGCCGACCCCGTTCTCGCCCTCCTCCGTACTGCCAACCGTGCCTGAGGGTATCTGTCCGACCGGGCCGCCGCCGTCCCAGCGGCTACGCTCTCGACCGCAGCCAAGTACGACGCCCCACTACAGGAGTTCCGCATGTCCGACCCCACCTCACCTCCCGCGGCAGCGGGCCTGGCCGCGACGCCGGACGCGATCGTGATCGGGGCAGGCCCGGGCGGCCTGGCCGCGGCGGCGGCGCTGCGGCAGCGCGGTGTACGCCCCCTGGTCCTGGAGCGCGCGGAACAGCTCGGCACGTCATGGCGCGGCCATTACGACCGGCTGCATCTGCACACGACCCGGCGGCTCTCCGCCCTGCCCGGGCTGCGGATACCCCGCTCGTACGGCCGCTGGGTCGGCCGGGACGATGTCGTGCGCTACCTGGAGCAGTACGCGGAGCACCACGACCTGGAGATCGCGACCGGGATAGCCGTGGACCGGGTGGAGCGCGCAGGCGGCGGCTGGGAACTGCCCGCCACGGGCGGCCGGGTGCTCGCCTCGCCGGTGGTCGTCGTGGCCACCGGCCACAACCACTCGCCGCACACACCCGACTGGCCGGGCCGTGACACCTTCCCCGGCGAGCTGCTGCACGCCGCCGCCTATCGCAACGCCGCCCCTTATGCCGGCCGTGACGTCCTGGTCGTCGGGGTCGGCAACACGGGCGCCGAGATCGCCGTCGACCTGGTCGAGGGCGGTGCGGGCCGGGTACGGCTGGCGGTGCGCACCCCGCCGCACATCATGCGCCGCTCGACCGCGGGCTGGCCTGCCCAGGCGAGCGGCATCCTGGTACGCCGGCTGCCGCCGCGGCTCGTCGACCGGGTGGCGCCGTACATCGAGCGGGCGAGCGTGCCCGACCTGTCCGCGTACGGCCTGCCGCGGCCGGACAACGGGCTGTACGCGCGGGTGCTCGACGGCACGATCCCGGTGCAGGACGTCGGACTGATCAGTGCGGTGCGGTCGCGGCGCGTCGAACCCGTCGCCGCCGTCGAGGGGTTCGAGGACGGTCAGGTGCGTCTCGCGGACGGCTCGCTGATCGCGCCCGAGGTGGTGATCGCGGCGACCGGCTACCGGCGCGGACTGGAAACCCTGGTCGGCCATCTCGGGGTGCTGGACGGCCGCGGGCGTCCCGTTGTGCACGGGGCACACACCCCGCCGGGCGCACCGGGGCTGTTCTTCACCGGGTTCACCAACCCGATCAGCGGGATGTTCCGCGAAATGGCGATCGACGCCCGCCGGATCGCCGGGGCGGCGGCCCGCATCCACGCGTGACCTGCGACGACGCGGGGTTCGATCACTCGTGCGAGTGATCGTGGGCGGATGCGGAACCGGGCGCGTGCGGCGGTCCGTTCACACGACGACCGCCATCGCGGCAGGCGCGGCGACCGGCCGCCGGCGGATCACCAGGGACATCAGCGCGGCCACCGCGCACAACGCACCGGAGGTGTACCAGACGACGTCGTACGAACCGAACGCATCACGGGCCACACCGCCGAGGTACGCGACGAGTGCGGCACCTATCTGGTGGGCTGCCAGCACCCACCCGAAGACGATCGCGCTGTTCTCGCCGTAGTACTCGCGGCACACGGCGAGAGTCGGCGGCACCGTGGCGACCCAGTCGAGTCCGTAGAAGACGATGAACAGCACCATCGGCGGGTGGATGCTGTCGGTGAGCAGCATGGGGAGGAACATGAGCGAGAATCCGCGCAGGCCGTAGTAGACGGCCAGCAGCCGGCGCGGCGACATGCGGTCGGTGAGCCATCCGGAGGCCACCGTGCCCGCGATGTCGAAGACGCCGATGACGGCGAGCAGCGAGGCGGCAGCCGTCACGGGCATGCCGTGGTCGTGGGCGGCGGGCACGAAGTGCGTTTTGACGAGGCCGTTGGTGGAGGCCCCGCAGATCGCGAAGGAGCCCGCGAGCAGCCAGAAGGTGCCGGTGTGCGCGGCTTCGGCGAGTGCCCGCAGGGCGCGGGCCGCGGCACCGGTGGCCGGCGGCGGCTTGGGGACGAACTCCGCGGCGCCGTAGGGCGCCAGGCCCACGTCGGCGGGGTGGTCGTGCAGCAGGAACCAGACGAAGGGGACGACCGTGACCGCGGCGAGCGCCACGATCACGGCCGCGGGCCGCCAGCCGTGGTTCTCGGTGATCCAGGACAGCAGCGGCAGGAAGACCAACTGGCCCGACGCGCCGGCCGCGGTGAGGACGCCGGTGACCAGGCCGCGGCGGGCGACGAACCACCGGTTGGTGACGGTGGCGGCGAAGGCGAGGGCCATGGCCCCGCTGCCGAGACCGACCAGGACGCCCCAGCACAGGATGAGTTGCCACACCTGCGTCATGAAGACGGTCAGTGCCGCGCCGAGCGCGATCGTCAGCAGGGCGCAGGCGACGACCCGCCGGATGCCGAAGCGGTCCATCAGCGCCGCGGCGAAGGGGGCGGTGATTCCGTACAGCGCGAGGTTGACCGACACGGCCAGCCCGACCATGCCCCGCGACCAGCCGAATTCGGTATGCAGCGGGTCGATCAGCAGACCCGGGAGGGAGGCGAATGCAGCAGCACCGATCAGCGTCACAAAGGTGACGGCGGCGACGACCCAGGCGCGGTGCAGGCGCGGTCGGCGGCCGGGAGCGGGCGGTATACCGCCAGTGGCGGGCGCGAGGGTTTGAGATGTCTGCGTCACATGATCAGTCTCCGGCGGTCCGTTCCGGGCGACGACTGGCCCGATGGCCATCATGTGCAAGGATCGGGCCATGACCGTCGCAGCGCTGCCCCCGCAGCCCCGCCCGCATCTGCCCGCGGATCCGCCGGCCTCCCGGGCCGCGGCGCCTGCCGCCGTGCCCGGAGCCTCCGCCGAGGTCTTCCGGCACCCGGGGCGGCACCGTGTCGCGGTGTTCGCGCTGGACGGGGTGATCCCGTTCGAACTGGGCATCCCGCTGCGGATCTTCGGCGCTGCCGCGGGCGCCGAGGACGGTACGCCGCTGTACGAGATCGCGACGTGCAGCGTCGAGCCGGGTGAGGTGCGGACCGACGCGGACTTCCCGATCGTGGTGCGGCACGGGGCGGAGGCGCTGGCCCAGGCCGACACCGTGGTCGTGCCCGCGTCGCACGAACTCGGGTCGGTCTTCACCGAGGGGGCACTCACGCCGCCGCTCAGGGCCGCCTTCGCGGCGATCCGGCCGGGGGCGCGGGTGGTGTCGATCTGCACCGGCTCGTACCTGCTGGCCGCCGCGGGCCTGCTGGACGGTCGGCCGGCGACCACGCACTGGAGCAGTTCCGACCACTTCCAGCGGCTCTTCCCACGGGTCAGGGTCGACCCCGACGTGCTCTACGTGGACGACGGGGATGTGCTGACCTCGGCAGGAGTGGCCGCGGGCATCGACCTGTGCCTGCACATCGTGCGCCGGGACTGGGGGACGGCGGTCGCCAACGCGGTGTCCCGCCGCACCGTCGTGCCGCCGCACCGCGAGGGCGGTCAGGCGCAGTTCATCCGCCGGCCGCTGCCCGAGCCCCAGTTGGCCAGCACCGAAAGGGCCAGGGCGTGGGCGCTCGACCGGCTGGACCAGCCGCTCACCCTGCGGCAGTTGGCCGAGCGGGAGTCGATGAGTGTGCGCACCTTCACCCGGCGCTTCCGGGAGGAGGTGGGCATGAGCGCGGGCCGCTGGCTGACCCAGCAGCGGGTCGAACTGGCCCGGCAGCTGCTGGAGTCGACCGATCTGGGCGTGGACCTGATCGCCAGGAAGGCCGGCTTCGGCACCGGCGCCTCGATGCGGCAGCACCTCCAGCTGACGCTCGGGGTCTCGCCGTCCGCCTACCGGCGCACCTTCCAGCCGTCCGGGCAGCGCTGAACGCCGCCCCCTCCGGAGCAGGGCGGCTCGGACCGGCTCAGTTCAGGGCGGCGGCGCGGTCGACCTCGCACCAGATCTGCTTGCCCGCGCCCTCGGGCTGCCAGCCCCAGCGGTCGGCGAGGCCGTCGACGAGTTCGAGCCCGCGTCCGCCGGTCTCGTCGCGCCGGGCGTGCCGCGGGGCCGGCGGGGCCTCGCTGGTGTCGGCGACCTCGACCCGTACCGCCGCGGCGGGGGCGGCGGGGAAGAGCATGCGCAGGACCGCGGGGCACCCGGTGTGCACCACCGCGTTGGTGACCAGTTCCGAGATGAGCAGGATCAGAGTCTCGGCGACCGGCTCATCGGCACCTATTCCGGATCCGACCAGCCGGGACCTCGCCCAGCGGCGTGCCCGCCCCACTTCCGCGGGGTCGACGCCGACCTCCAGTTGCACCTGCAGCATCTGCACTGCTCACACCATCCGAACCGGCGGACACAAGGCTTCACGCCTGCCCGGGATCACCGAGCGTGATCCCGCCTTCACACAGCATGATTGACCGACAGTCACCGCACCAAGCGCTTCCGTCGTATTCCAGCGCAATGGACCACGGGTACTGCATACTGTGCGGCGCTTCGGGCGGAGCGTCGAACGCCCAGGCCTCGGCCCCACCCGGCTCGACCGGGCGGTACTTCCGAGCTGCCTTGAACGTACGCGCACCCGATGGAGCGTACCCGAGGTAGCTCCCGACTCCGCCGCGTAACAAGTCACACATCGGACACAACGCCGCGCGGACGCTCCGTAATCGGACGGAGCCGCAGGGCCGCCGCGGCCGCTCAGGCGCTCAACGGCTGGGCGGACTCGTCGGTCGCCGCGGCCAGGTCGGGGAAGACCTCGAACAGCCGGCGTACCCCGAGCGCGGCAAGCACCCGGTTGACGTGCGCGCCCTCGCTGGGGGCCGCGCCCCCCTCGGGCAGCACGATCCGCAGCCGCCCCGCGCAGGACCGCATGAGCCGGCGGGCACCGATCAGCACGCCCACCCCGCTGGAGTCGCAGAAGCGCACATCGGCCAGATCGAGCACCACGCTGCGCCGCCCCTCGGCGACCGCGTCATGGACCTTCTGCCGCACCGCGGGCGACGAGATCAGGTCCATCTCGCCCGCGACCGTCACCACCGCCCAGCCGTCTTGCTCGGCTCGGGTCACCAGCACGGGACCGCACCTCGCCTCGCTGTCGGGTTCAGCTTCGTCATCACAACGACCCTATGCCCGTTCTCAGCCGTAACTCTGCAATCTTCCGGTCACACCCGGATAACAGACCGACAGAACCGCTCACATGAGAGGCCAGGTTGGTACAAAGGGGCGCAGGCCGTGGGGGTCGGCCGGTACGGTCGAATGCAGTGGCCACCGGGCCGGTGAGACGGCCGACGACGCAAGGGGCGGCAGATGGCGACACCCGCACCACCGCGCTGGGACCGCAAGATGCAGCAGCGGCTCGCACGCGGCGAGGAAGCCGCGCTCGGCGAGCTGTACGACCGGTACGCCTCGCTCGTGCACAATCTGGCGTTCCGGGTGCTCGACGACGACGAGGCAGCCGACCTGATCACCCGCGAGGTCTTCGGGTACATCTGGGAGAATCCGGACGACTACGATCCCAAGCACGGCTCCCTGCGGTCCTGGATCGCCGCGCTCACCCAGAGCCAGGCGGTGCACAGACTGCGGCAGTCCGCGAGCCGCGGGCGCTCGTCGCCCACCGAGGTCGAGGCCAGGGTCCGCGAGGCCAGTACAGCGGCCAGAGCCGACTTCATCGTCACCTCGATGCCCGCGCCGCTGCGCGACGCGCTCGAACTCGCCTACCGCGAGCACCTGGACTACCGCGACGCCGCCGCCGGCCTCGGAGTGAGCGCCGACGAGTCGCGGCGCCGGCTGCGGCTCGGCCTGCAGCTGCTGTCCACGGCAATGGACCCGGCCGACGGCCAGGAGAGCCGCCCGCTGGAGAGGCGCGATCCGCACGACGTACGCGACCCCCGCGGCCAGAGCCGCCGAGGCCGGCCGTGAGCGGCCCCGCGTACCGCAACGGCGACGGCCCGCAGGACCAGGGCGACGGTCTCCCCCGGGTACCGAACCAGCGCGACCAGTCCGGTACCCCGCGCGGGCTCCCCGCGCCCGTCGACCCGCCCGCGCCGCCGCCGTCCCCACACCCGGGACTGCCGCCGTACGACCACGGCACTTTGAAGTCGCTGCTCGGCGCCTGGGCGCTGGCGGTCTGCTCGCGCGACGAGTCGCTGGCCGTCGAGGACCACCTCACCGACTGCGCCGCCTGCGCGGACGAGGCACTGCGGCTGCGCGACGCGGTGCGCCTGCTGCACCACGAGGACAGCCTGGACCTCGATCCGCTGCTGAGGGCCCGGGTACTCGAAGGCTGCCTGGGCCGCCGCCCGGCCCGTATCCCGGTGCCGGAGTGGGCGGGGCCTTACGATGCGGAGGCCGCCCGGCTGGACGCGCTGCTGCGCGACCTCGGCGACAACTACTGGCAGGAGCCGGTCGAACTGCGCTGGTACGACGGCGCCCCGGTGACCAGGAAGGTCACCGTCGGCCAGGTCATCGCCCATCTCGCCACGGTCGACGGCCTGCTCGCGGCGGCCCTCGACCTGCCCGGCACGGACCGGCCGGCGGGCCTCGACCTGCCGCTCGACCCCGCCGGGCGCACCGACGCCCTGTGGACGGCGCAGCGCACCGCCGCCGAAAAGGGCGCCGAGTTGCGCGACACCTGGCGCGGGCAGAGCCACGCCCTGCTGCGCACGGTGTCCTTCGCCGGTGGCGGCGCCGCCGCAATAGGCGTCGATTACGGGTCCTTCACGCTGCCGCTCAAGGACGCCTTCGTGGACCGCGCCTTCGAGTGCTGGATCCACGCGGGGGACATTGCCGAGGCCGTGGCATATCCCTACGACCCGCCCGCGCCGCGCAATCTGAACCGGATGATCGACCTGGCCGCCAGGATGCTGCCCACCGCGCTGGCCGTGCGGCGCAGGGACGGCCTCGCGGATTCGGCGGCCCGGCTCGCCGACGCGGGAACGCCCGGGCGTTCGCTGCTGCTGGACATCGAGGGCGCGGGCGGCGGCCGGTGGTGTCTGCCGCTCGACTCCCCAGGAGCGGTCGCCTCGCAGGACCATACGGTCGCGCAAGTGGCGCTGGACGGCGTGGAATTCTGTCAGCTCGCCGCCGGCCATCTGGAGCCGGAGCGGATCGCGGTCGGCCAGTCCGGCGACCGTGCCGTCATCCGGGACGTGCTCTATGCCGCGGCGTCGCTGTCCCGGCTCTGAGAGCGGGGGACGCTTCCGAGTCCCGCCGCTGACGGCCGCCGGTGGCACCCGCCGGGTGACTCCCGCTGCCCGCGGCACGGATCCGAGCCGCCCGGCGGCATCGGCCGGGATCAGTCGAAGACGACCGTACGCCGGCCGTTGAGCAGCACCCGGTGCTCGCTGTGCCACTTGACCGCACGGGCCAGCGCCTGGCACTCCACGTCCCGCCCGATGGCGACCAGGTGCTCCGGGGTGACCTCATGGCCGACCCGCTCGACCTCCTGCTCGATGATCGGCCCCTCGTCGAGGTCGGCCGTCACGTAGTGCGCGGTCGCGCCGATCAGCTTCACGCCCCGGTCGTGCGCCTGGTGGTACGGCTTGGCGCCCTTGAAGCTCGGCAGGAAGGAGTGGTGGATGTTGATGATCCGCCCGGACAGCTCGCGGCACAGGTGGTCGGTGAGCACCTGCATGTAGCGGGCGAGCACCACCAGTTCCACGCCCTCCTGGCGTACCAGGTCGAGCACCTGCGCCTCGGCCTCCTCCTTGGTGGCGCGGGTGACCGGGATGTGGTGGAAGGGGACGCCGTAGGAGCCGACCAGCTCGCGGAAGTCGGTGTGGTTGGACACCACGGCGGCGATCTCCACCGGCAGGGCGCCGATGCTGGTACGGAAGAGCAGGTCGTTGAGGCAGTGCCCGAACTTGCTGACCATGAGCATGATCCGCATGCGCTCGGCGGACGGATGTATGCGCCAGTCCATGTGGAAGGCGTCCGCGACCGCCGCGAAGCTGGCCCGCAGCTTGTCCACGGTGATCGGGGCCTCGGCGGAGAAGTGCACCCGCATGAAGAACAGCCCGCTGCCGCGGTCGCCGAACTGCTGGCTGTCAACGATGTTGCAGCCGGTGATGAACAGATAACTGGACACCGCGTGCACAATGCCCTGCTTGTCGGGGCAGGACAGCGTGAGGATGTACTGCGGCTCGGCAGGCAGCTGCGACAGTTGTTCGTTCACCCCGTCAGCTTGACACATATGGCCGCCGCGGCGCGGGGCTATCCGTCAAGCGGAACGCGTGTAGATCGCCAGCACCTCCAGCGAGCGCGGCGGGCTGTCCGGGTCCTCTCCGTCCGCGCCGGCCATCAGGACGTGCGCCTCACGTGCGGCGAGGACCGCGTCCGGCCAGCCGGGGTGTTCGAGGTACGCGGAAGCGGGCGCGTCGGCGCCCACCTGGTGCAGGATCTTCAGCACCCGCAGCACCGCGACATCGACCAGCGCCGCTTCCTGCGGGTCACGGAAAATGGTGCCGACGTATTTGTCGGCGGACCAGTTGTCGAGCCAGGTGTCCTCGACGAGGCGGTAGACGGCGTCGGTGACGTCGCCATAGCCCGGCCGCCCGGTCTGCCAGACCTCGCGCTGGAAGACCGGGTCGCTGATCATGTGCAGCGCCGAGCGCACATTGCTGCGCCAGCGCCACCACGGCATGTCGTTGAGCGGCATGCCCCCCATCGTGGAGGAGAGACGGCCGCGACGGGAAGACTTCTCCGAACCTTGCACGACGGGCAATCGTACGCAATCGAACGCCGGCACCTGTAATTCACCTGAAAGTGACCGCCCGTTCCCGCGGGGTCATCCTCGCGTTGGGCGTGGACCGGAATCTTCCGTACCTATGACTGAACGGCGCGTGTGCAGGGCCCGCAAAGCTGTTCTTCCGCTGCTGGCCGCAGGTGCGCTGGCCAGTGGCTGTGGTGCGATCCCGGGGGGCACGGGGGGCTCCCCGGGACCAGTCGTGGTGATGACCTGGGCGCCGGACGACACCAGGTCGACCAATATGCCGGGAATGCTCGCCATGGCGCAGGCCTTCGAGAGCTACGTCAACGACACCGGCGGACTGAACGGCCGCAAGCTCAAGGTGCTGACCTGCAACGAGCGCAACGACTCGGTCGCGGTGTCGATGTGCGTCCAGCGGGCCGCCGACGCCCACGCGGTCGCCGTCGTGGGCTCGTACAGCCAGCAGGGCGGCGCTTTTACCACGGCGCTGGAGTCAAACGACATTCCCTACATCGGCGGCTACGGCATCACGCAGGACGAGTTCCAGAGCCCGCTGTCGTATCCGGTCAACGGCGGGCTGCCCGCGCTGCTCGCCGGCTCCGGCGGGCAGCTGTCGGGCGCCTGCAAGAAGGTGGCCCTGGTGCGGCCCGACACCATTACCGGCGACCAGTTCCCGATCTTCCTCGACGAGGGACTCAAGACCGCCGGCCGCCCCGCCGCCCGCGACCTGCCCGCCCAGGACGACGCCTCGGACTACACCGAGGCGGCACAGCGTGCGGTCGGCGACAACAAGACCAGCACCTGCGTGTCCGCGGTGCTCGGCGACCACACCAGCACCTTCTTCGACTCCTTGCGCAGGCTCGGCGACAAGCCGCCGAAGGTCCGGCTGGGCTCGGTCATAGGCAGCGTCCAGCAGTCCCTGGTGGACGCCACCGGCGGCCCGCACAGCCCGCTGGAGAACGCCCTGGTCACCGGCTGGTACCCGCCGGCGTCCGACGCCAAGTGGAATCAGATGAAGTCGGTCGTCACCAAATACGCCTTCTCCGACGACCGTATCGACGTCGCCGACCCCGGGGTGCAGACCACCTGGATCGCCTACACCGTATTCACGAAGGTGGTCGAGGCGATGCAGAAGGAGAAGGGCGCGGAGATCACCTCCGACACCGTGCAGAAGGCGCTGGACCGCACCACGGGCCTGTCCACCGGCGGGCTCACCCCCGACCTCGGCTGGACCGACACCGACCTGCTCGACATACCCGACCACACCCGCCTTGTCGACTCCAAGGTCACCTACCAGGTGGTACAGCAGGGCCGGCTGGTGCAGCAGGGCTCGGGCTTCGTGGACGTGGCGGCGACCCTCAAGAAGGCCGCGAGCGTGAACTGAGGCACCCGGAGTGTGAGCCGAGGCACATCCCCGCCCGCGGGATGTGCCTCAGCGCCTCAGAGCTGGCTGTACTGGCGCTGGGTGAGGCCGTACTGGGTGGCGATGGTGTTCCACAGCTTCACCGCGGCCTTCTTCTGGGAGGTCGCCGTGCCGCTCTCCTTGTTGCCCTCCTGTGCCTCCGCGGTAGTGCGGGCGTGGCCGCCCTTGCAGACCTTGCCGCCGTTCGCCGCCTGGTCGGCCCATGCCGCGTAGTGGCCGTCGGCGGCCGAGGACGCCTGCCAGGCCTTGGTGAGGGCCGTGGTCAGTTCCGCGTTGTTGGGCAGCTTGTCGACGGCAAGGGCGCTGAGCTGGGTCACCAGGCCGGTGCGCTGGGCCGAGGCGGCCCGCAGGTCCGAGGCGGCACCGGGCAGGTTCTTGCAGTTCTTGATCGACTCGACCGCGCCGACCACCGAACTGCGGCTCGCGCCGCTGGTGTTCAGCAGCGAGTCCAGCGCCTTGGCCTGATCCTCCGCGCCGCCGTCCGCGGCCTTCGGACTGCCGCCCGCGGATCCCGTCGCCTTGTCCGTGGCGCTCGCGGACGGCTTGCCGTCCGCACTGTCCGTGCCGCTCTTGCCCCCGCTGTTCATCAGGGCGCCGACCACCAGGCCGGCCACCACGCAGCCGGCCACGACGATCCCGATCAGCACCTTGGGCGACATCCTGCGACCGCCGCCGCGCTCGTCGTCGTAGCCCTCCTCGGCATAGCCGGGCTCCCACGGCGGCCTGCCGTAGGCCTGCTGCTGGGCCTGCTGCTGTGCGGAGGGCGGCTGGATGATGCGCTGGCGCAGCGGTTCGGGGCCGGGGACGTCGGTCCTGAACAGATGGTCGTAGTCGCTGTCGTGCCCCGGCCCCTGCTGCACGGGCTGGTCGTACGCGGCCGGCGTCGCATATTGCTGCTGGCCGCCGTACAACTGCGGGTCGGCATGCACCTGCGGGTCCTGGTACTGCTGCGGCTCGGCATACTGCTGCTGCCCGGGGAATTCCTGCCCGGCATAGCCCTGCTGCGACGACTGCTGCTGGCCGTACGCGTCGTACGGCTGCTGCTCGTGGAAGATCGACAACGGCAGCGCCTGGGTGGCCTCGGCAGGAGCGGGCTCCGGCGCGGGGGCGCCCGGGTACGGCGGCAGCATCTGCGTGGCGTCGGCGACCGGGGCGACGGGTTGCTGAGGGGCCGGGGGTACGGGTTGGGGTCCTGCGCCGGGGTACGGCGGCAGCATCTGGGTGGCGTCCGCGGGCTCGACACCCTGCGGCGGATACGGCGGCGGCGCCTGCGGCGGTACGGGCGGCGCGCCGTCCTGCTGCGCGGGGTCGCCCCAGGGGGTGCCGCCGGCCGGGTGGACATGCTCGCCGTAGGCCGTGGACGGCTGCTGCTGCCCTGCCGGGAGGACGACGCCCCGGTACGGTTCGGGCGTTTCCTCGCCACGTCCGTTGCTGTGCATCGCCGTTGACTCCCGCCTTCACCCAGTGTCGGACGTCTGCACACGCTACCGGGTGAAGGGGGAGGGGGACCACGAACCCGAACGAGTGAACGCCGGGACATCGCGGTGACGTGCGGCCCGGGGCGCCGCGGAGGACGGCGCCGCCGGGTTTCTCCAGCGCTTTGCGTGCGTTGCACCCGAAGCGTGTCGGTCGGGTAACGATTCGGTGTGCACTTGCCCGTTGACCGTTCTACGCGGCGTCCTGCGCCTCCAGCCGCGCGCCGAATTCGCGTACCGACGGCTCCGCGGAGAACGGGTCGAGCCGGCGGCGGAAGTCCTCCAGATACTCCGCGCCCCGGTCGGAGCGCAGACCGGCCAGCAGGGCGACGGCCTGGGTGCCGGTGTGGCAGGCCCGTTCGATCTCGCGCTGCTGCACCAGGGCGTCGGCGAGCAGCAGCATGTCGATCGCCCGCCGCCTGGCGCGGGTGGCGGGGTGCGCGGCCAGTGCTTCCTCCGCCCGCCGGGCGGCGGGCACGGCCTGGCCCAGGTCGCGGTGGCAGTGCGCGAGTTCGTCGGCGAGATAGGCGTGGTCGAAGTGGGCGATCCAGGGCGGGTCCTGGTCCGGCTCCGAACGTTCCATCGCGTCGACGGCCAGCCCGGCGACGGTGGCGAAGGTGCGGGCGTCGCCGAGCAGCGCGTGGCCGCGCGCCTCGGCGGCGAAGAACATCGCCTCCGCGGTGTGGCCGACCTGTCCCCTGGCGCCTTCCTGCGCCGCGCGGGCGAGTTGGGCGATCTCCCGCGGATTGCCGAGGGTGGCGGCCAGATGGCTCATGCTCGCGGCCAGGATGTAGCCGCCGTAGCCGCGGTCGCCCGCCGCCTGGGCGAGCCGCAGCGCCTGGATGTAGTAGCGCTGGGCCAAGCCGGGCTGGCCGGTGTCCACCGCCATGTACCCCGCCAGTTCGGTCAGCCGGGCGACGGCGGAGAACAGCTCACGGCCCACCGACTCGCGGTAGCTGCCCGCGAGCAGGCCCGAGACCACGCTGTTCAGGTAGTGCACGACCACCGGTCTGACATGGCCGCTGCCGAATCTGTGGTCCAGTTCGGTGAGCGCCTGGGTGGTGGCCTTGACCGCCTCGACGTCGGAAGCGCCCACCCTTGCGCCGCCGTTGCGCGCCACGCCCTGGTCGGGGCGGGTGATCAGCCAGTCCCTGCTCGGCTCGACCAGGGCGGAGGCCGCGACCGTGGAGCCGGTCAGGAAGTCGCGCCTGCCGACATCGCTGCGCCACAGCTCGCAGACCTGCTCGATCGCGCCCAGCACGGTCGGCGCGAAGTGCAGGCCGATGCCGGTGGCCAGGTTCTTGCCGTCGGCCATGCCGATCTCGTCTATGGACACCGCACGGCCGAGCTTGCGTCCCAGCGCCTCGGCGACGATGCCGGGCGCCCTGCCCCGCGGTTGCTGGCCGCGCAGCCAGCGGGCCACCGACGTCTTGTCGTAGCGCAGATCGAGGCCGTGCTCCGCCCCGCACATGTTGACCCTGCGGGCGAGTCCGGCGTTCGAGCAGCCGGCCTCCTGGATCAGCGACTGGAGCCGTTCGTTCGGCTGCCGCGCCACAAGTGGTCGTGCCGCCATGGTGTTCCCCCTCGTCCTCGTCAACCCCATCCTGGTGACTGACGTCTGTACGGCCCAGCGTCTGTACGGCCTGTGGCCCGCGGTGCCGCGGCTCAACTGCGGCGTGCCCGGCGGCCGTACGCCTGCTGGGCGGTACGGCCGTACGACTGTGCGGCTGCTGCTGTGCGGATGCTTCCCACCCTTCGAGTGGAAAATGCCCCGCTTTGCCGTCGTTTCACCGGAGCCGCCCGGCGGGCCGCCCTCCACTGCTTACCCGCCCCGGACGCCGGCTGCCCGTACGCGCCCCCGGCATTGCATCCGTGCGCCCGCCATGAGCCGCGGATTCACCCCGTAACCCCCGAACGCAGGGGCAGTTGAGTACCGCGTGGAAGACAGCATCGGAGCCCCGCGCGACGTCACCGGACGGCTGCTCGACGCGGCGGTCGGCTACGCGGAGGCACGGCACTGGGCCGTGCTGCCGGGCTCCTGGCTGGAGACCGATGCCTTCGGCGCACCCCACTGCTCCTGCGGGGCGGCCGGCTGCGCCGCGCCAGGCGCACACCCCTCACGGCCGGACTGGACGACCTCGGCCAGCGGCAGTTCTCCGGCGGTGCGCCGGATGTGGCAGCACCAGCCCGAGTCCTCGATCCTGCTGCCCACCGGGCGCACTTTCGACGCCATCGACGTCTCCGAGGACGCCGGTTGCCTGGCGCTGGCCCGGATGGAGCGGATGAACCTGCCGCTGTGCCCGGTGCTGGGCACACCCGGCCGCCGCCTGCTCTTCTTCGTCATCCCGGGCGCGGCCGCGAAGATCCCGCGCCTGCTGCGCAGGCTCGGGTGGCTGCCCGAGTCGCTGGACCTGGCGGTGCTCGGCGAGGGCGGCTGGGTCGTCGCGCCGCCGACCAGGACCGCGCCGGGCGGCTGCGCCCAGTGGGCCCGCCGGCCGACCCCGGCGAACCGCTGGCTGCCGGACGCGGAGGAGCTGCTGAGCCCGCTCGCGTACGCGTGCAGCCGGGAGACGACCGCGGTCCGCGCCCAGTGAGCCCTCGCCGGTAACCGCACGCATTTTCTGCCGCACTCTCGTCACTGTCAGTGGTCGCCCTTAGGGTGGCGGCACGCGCGAAGGAAGCGCTGGCACGGGCACGGGGAGGGGTAACGGGACATGGCGGACGAGGCAGGACGGGCACAGACGCGGGCGGAACGGGGGGCGCCCGTTCCGTACTACGGGGCGGCCGGTGGCACCGGGCCGGCGCAGGGGGGCGCTGCGGCGGACGGGCCTGTCCCGGCGGTCCGGGTGCGCGGGCTGTGGAAGCGCTTCGGCGAGCAGGCGGCTGTCGCGGGCATCGACCTGGAATTGCCCGCGGGCCGTTTCATCGGCCTGGTGGGGCCGAACGGCGCGGGCAAGACCACCACGCTGTCCATGGTCACCGGTCTGCTGCGGCCCGACGACGGCCTGGTGCAGATCAACGGCCACGACGTGTGGTCCGACCCGGTCTCGGTGAAGTCCAGGATCGGCGTACTGCCCGAGGGCCTGCGGCTGTTCGAAAGGCTGTCGGGGCGCGAGCTGCTCGCCTACACCGGCCGGCTGCGCGGATTGCCCGGCGCCGAGGTCGACAAGCGGACCGCCCAGCTGCTCGACGTGCTCGACCTGACGGCCGCCCGGCACAAGCTGGTGGTGGACTACTCGACCGGCATGCGGAAGAAGATCGGCCTGGCCGCCGCGCTGCTGCACAATCCCGAAGTGCTCTTCCTCGACGAGCCGTTCGAGGGCGTCGACCCGGTGTCCGCGCAGGTCATCCGCGGTGTGCTGGAGCGGTATACGGCCGGCGGCGGCACGGTCGTCTTCTCCTCGCACGTGATGGAACTGGTGGAGAGCCTGTGCGACTGGGTCGCGGTGATGGCCGCCGGCCGGATCGTTGCGCGCGGCCCGCTGGCCGAGGTGCGCGGCGACGCGCCCACCTTGCAGGACGCTTTCCTGTCCCTGGTCGGCGCCGACCGCCGCACCGGTCAGGACCTGGACTGGCTGGGCGGCGGTCCCCGATGACCGCCACCGCGCCGCAGGCCGTACCGCCGGTGCTCGCGCCCGCCGGCGCGGCCCCCTCCGTGACCCGGGTCTTCATCCGGCTCAAGCTGTCGCTCATGCGCAACGGGCTGCGCCAGTCCCGCGGCCGCACGGTCGGCTGGAGCATCGGCGTCGGCCTGGCGATGCTGTACGCGCTGGGCAACGGCGCGGGCATGATCGCGCTGCGCCACAACCACTACGCGCCCGCCGTCTCCGTGACCGTGGCAGTGGTGCTCGCGGTCGGCTGGGCGGTGATGCCGCTGTTCTTCTTCGGCGGCGACGACACGCTCGACCCGACCCGGCTGGCCATGCTGCCGCTGCGCCCGCGCCCGCTGCTGACCGCACTGCTCACCTCGTCACTGATCGGCGTGGGACCGCTCTTCACCCTGCTGCTCGCGGCCGGCGCGGTGACCGCCGTGGCGGACGGCCCGGCGGCGGTCGCCGTCGCGGTCCTGGCCGTCGCCCTCCTGCTGGTGCTGTGCGTCGCCCTGTCCCGCGCGATAGCCGCGGCCAACACCCGGCTGCTGACCAGCCGCAAAGGCCGCGACCTGGCGCTGCTGAGCGGTCTGTTCGTCGCGGTCGGCGCCCAGCTGATCAACCTCGGGCTCAGTTCGCTGTCCGGCAACGACGGGCTGCACCGGGCCACCTCCGCCGCGTCCGTGCTGCGCTGGATACCCCCGGCCACCGCCGTGGACGCGGTCCGCTCCACCGGCCGGGGCGCGTACGGCCTGGCGGCCGTGCAGCTCGCCGTGACCGTGGCCGTGCTGGTCCTCGTACTGCGCTGGTGGCACCGCAGCCTGTTCCGGCTGATGGTCTCTCCCGACGCGTCCACGATCGCTGCCGCGCCCGAGCAGTCGCGGCAGCGCGGCCCGGCCGCCGGGCGGTCCCGGCTGCGCCTCCCCCTGCCCGAGGGCCGTACCGGCACGGTGATGCAGCGGCAGTTCCGCTACCTGTGGCGGGACCCGCGGGCGAAGGCGGCACTGGCGACCGGGCTCGCGGTCGGCCTGCTGCTGCCGCTGGTCGCGGTGGTCCAGCACGGCACCGTCTACCAGTGCCTGTGGGCCGCCGGGCTGCTCGGCGTGCAGATGTACAACCAGTTCGGGCTGGACGGCTCCGCGTTCTGGACCGTCATGGCCACGATCGGCGACCGCCGCGAGGCCGAACTCGAACTGCGCGGCCGCGCGCTGACCGTCGCCCTGATCGCCGTCCCGTACGTGACGGTGGTGACCACCGGCGCGGCCATCATCCTCGGCCGGGTCGACGCGCTGGCCGAGACGCTGGGCCTGGCCTTCGCCTTCGTCGGTGCCCTCGTCGCCACCGGCGGCTTCCTCAGCGTGCGATTCCCCTACGCGGTGCCGCGCGACAACCCGTTCTCCAATGCCGCGCCCGGTCAGAGCGGCCTGGTGCTGGTCAACGTCTTCGGCGGTACGGGCGCCGGGGCGGCGCTGTGCCTCCCGGTGCTGGGCCCGGTCATCGCCCTCCACCTCACCGGCCACCACGGCCTGCTGTGGCTCGCGCTCCCCGTCGGCGCGATATACGGCGCCGCCATTGCCATGGTGTCGCTGCGCCTGACGGCGCCGCGCCTGCTGGACCGCCTGCCCGAGATCCTGGCCACGGTCCGCGGCTGAGCCCTGGGCGGCCCGGCTCCCCGCTACAAGGGCACGCCTGTACAGGCCGGGGAATTGCGCTCTGGTCCCCGCCCCCTGGGCGGGGCGGCCGGAGGCGCACCTCCCGCGTCAGCCCCGGCGGGGAAAGGCGGTGGCGAGGGCCAGCAGGGGAAGGGCTGCGCCCAGGACGGTCACGGCAGGCCAACCGCCGAGGTGGTAGGCGGCGGAACCCGCCTGGGAGCCCACCGCTCCGCCCACGAAGAACGTCGCCATGAAGGCGCTGTTCAGCCGCGCCCTGGCGCCGCCGTCAAGTTCGTAGACCACGTGCTGCCCGAGGATCAGCGTGGTCTGGACGGCCATGTCCAGGAGTACGGCCGCGGCGCCGAGCGCCAGCACGCTGTGCCGCCCCACTCCCGCCACGCCGAAGGCGACCGCGGCGGCGACGAAGGCGACCGCCGTCATCGGCCGGACCAGGCCGCGGTCCGCCCACCGCCCGGCCAGCGGGGCGATCAGCGCACCGCCCGCGCCCGCGAGGGCGAACAGCCCGACCTGCCACTGGCTGTAGTGGAAGGGCGCGGAAGTGAGGACGAAGGAGATGGTCGTCCAGAAGGCACTGAAGGCCGCGAACATCGCCGCCTGGTAGAGCGCCCGCCGACGCAGCGCCGGGTGGACCTTGAGCAGCCGGACCGTCGACCGCAGCAGCGCTCCGTACCGGAGGGTGGCGGCGGGCCGCCGCCGGGGAAGGATCGAACGCAGCACCAGCGTCAGTACGGTCATCAGCGCGGCGGAGCCGAGGTAGACCACCCGCCAGCTCGTCGCGCCGGCGACCACACTGCCGACGGTGCGGGACAGCAGGATGCCGGTGAGCAGCCCGCTCATCACCTGTCCGACGACCCGCCCCCGGCTCGCGTCCGGCGCGAGGTCGGCGGCGAACGGCACGAGTATCTGGGCGACCGTGAGCGTGCACCCGACGATCAGCGAGGCGATGAGCAGGACGGCGAAGCCGGGCGCCAGCCCGGCGAGGACGAGCCCGCCGACGGTGAGCGAGAGCAGCAGCGTGGCGAGCCGCCGCTTCTCGGTGACGTCACCGAGCGGTACGACCAGCAACAGGCCCAGCGCGTAACCGAGTTGCCCGGCCGTGACCAGGCTGCCCGCGGTGACCGCGCCGATGTGGAAGGACTGCCGCAGCTCGCTGAGCAGCGGCTGGGCGTAGTAGAGGTTGGCGACGGTCAGGCCGCACGAGACGGCGAGCAGGATCACCAGCCGCCGCGGCGGCCCGGCCTGCGACGGCTCTGGCGTCTGCGGCACCGCCGCGCCGCCCGTGGCTGAGGCGGAATCGGCAAGGGGGGCGGGGCCGTTGGACTGGGACATCGACACCTCACTGCGCGGACGGGCGCGAACGGAACCGGTTAAACCGGTGCGACGACCGTACCAGTCAAACCGGTTCCGACAGTAGGCTGGCCGGCATGACGGACACCACCGCTCCCCCGCGTTTCCGGCAGGGCTCGGGACGGCTGTGCCTGGATTTCGTGCGGACCCTGCGCTACCGCGGAACTCCCGGCGTGGCAGAGGAGTTGGCCGACCCTGCCGCGCTCGTGGCCTGGGTACGCCAGTGCGGCCCGCCGGTCGACGGGCCGCGTTCGGCCGCGCCGCCCACGGCAGCCGATGTGCGCGACGCCCGGGCGCTGCGCGAAGCCGCCTACGCGCTGGTCTCCGCGGCGCTCGCGGCCGGCGGCCCCGCGGCCCCCACCGCCACGGCCAGGGTCCGGCTCAACCGGGCAGCCGCCGCGGCCGTGCCGGTGCCGTATCTCACCGCGGCGGGCGAGCTGCGGCGCCGCGCTGACGACCCGGTACGAGCGGTGCTCGCGCTGGTCGCCCGTGACGCCCTCGAACTGGCCGCCTCACCAGCCCTCCTGCCGCGCCTGCACGCCTGCGCCTCACCGGAGTGCGGCGCCCTCTTCCTCGACAACTCCCGTCCCGGCACGCGGCGGTGGTGCTCAATGGACATCTGCGGGAACCGGGCGAAGAAGTCCACGTTCCGGGCACGCAGCTGAGTCCTGTGCCCGGCGCGGCCACTCTCGGGCGCCGTCGCCATCGCATGCCCAGCGTCCAGCGCCCCGGGGTGACTGCCCCTCACGGGCCGCTTCCGGCCGGGGCATCTTTCGTGGCCTGGTGCGCAGTCCCCCGCGCTCCGGAGGGGCTGCTGCTTGCGGTGCGTACGTGGCGGCTGCACCGTCTCGGCCGGGCACGCAGTTCCTCGCGCCTTTGTGAGAGCGCCGCACACCCCCTGCGGAAGAGGGCGCCCTCTCGGCGGGGGATCACGCGGCCGGACACGCAGGAGCGGCGCCCGGGGCCGTCGCACGCCCGGGCGCGGGTCTGTCGGTCACGCTGTCACGCCCGGCGGTGCGGCTCGCCAAGGAGGGGGTCATGGCGGCCACAGCACACGCGGGGCGGACGTACCGTCAGCTGCTGGGCAGGCCGGTGCGGGAGAAGATATCGGTCGGGCCACCGGTCCACCGCACCGTGAGCGTCTTCCCGTCAGGCGCGAGCACACCATGGCCGCTGGTGCGCTCCGTGTCACCGTCCATGCACGTCAGCGTCAGGCCGATACCGTCCTGGCCGGTGTATCCGCCGCCGCACAAATGCGCACTGGTCAGGGCCGCCTTGCCCTCGCCCAGGACGAGCTGCACCTTGACCGAGCCCTGCGTGGCGAGCCATACGCCTTCCACGGTCCGCGTCGGGTCGCCGCTGGTCGCGGCCGACTCCACCGGGTTGGTCGTCGTGGCCGACGGATCGATCGCCGCGGTTGCGGACGGCGACACCGGCTGCCCCGTCGCGCTGACGGTCGTACCGACTGCCGGCTGCTTCTTCCCGTCGTTGTCGCTGCTGCCGCAACTGCTCAACGCCAGCGCGGCGGCGACCGCCACTGCTGCGATTCCCGCTCTTGCGAACGTAAGACGCACTGTGCTCCCCCATGACGCGATTACGAATCCAGCGACGGCAAGCTACCAGCAGGCCACGACCGCGTGTGCGCGCGAGGACCGGGCCGACCTGCGACGCGCCCCCGGGCGCCGCCCCCGCAGCACCCCGGCGCCGCCCGGTCCGACCGCCTTCGGGGCCCGGCCGCCGCGCCGTCCGCCGACGCCGCCATGTGTCACCGAGTCCTCACAGCACCCTCACGCCGGTCGCGCACCCCCGTCCGCCCCTGATTGCTGTCACGCCGGGGCCGCGCCCTCCGGTTCCCGCACCGCCTCCCGCAGAAACCGTTCGACCGCGTCGCACCACGCGTCGGGCTGGTCCCACGGGACGAGGTGGCCCGCGTCGGCTATCTCGGCGTAACGGCCGCGGGGCAGTACCCGGACCATCTCCTGGGCCTCGGCCCGCCCCAGCTTCCCGTCGAGTCCGCGGACCACCAGCGCGGGGCACTCGACACCGGCCAGCTCGTCCCAGTGCGCGTCACGTATCCAGGTGTCGCGCGAGCGCAGCAGATGCTGCCGGGCGTACTGCGGACGCCATCCGTCGTCGGCCTCCGCCATGACCTCGGCGAAGAAGTCGCCGCGCACCGGGTTCGGCGGATCGGCCCAGGCATCCTGCTCCCCGAACCAGTGGCGGGCGTCGCCGAGGGTGGCGAAGGGCAGCGGCCAGGACCGGATCCAGTCCTCCCACTCGCGCTGCCCGGCCTCGCCCAGCGCGGCGGCCCGCATGTCGCAGATGACGACGGCGGCGACAAGGTCGGGACGGCAGGCCGCCAGCTGCCAGGCGGTGAGCGCGCCCATGGAGTGGCCGATCACGGTGACCGGTGCCAGGCCGAGCTGCTCGACGGCGGCGATGGCGTCGTCGAGATACGCCTCCGTCGAATACGGCCCTTCGGGGCGCTCGCTACGGCCGTGCCCGCGCTGGTCGAGTGCCAGCGCCCGATAACGCGGTGCGAGCCGCCGCGCGGTCGCCGCCCAGTGCGAGGCCCGGCCGAGCAGCCCGTGCAGCAGCAGGACGCCGGGGCGGGTGTCGGCGCCAGGTCCGGGTCCTGGGCAGCCTCCCGGCCGGGCCGGGGGGACCGGCGCGGGCCCGGCCGCATCACCCGCGGTGGCGGCAGCCGCCGCGTAGTCCCAGGCCGCGAGGCGGATGCCACCGGCTCCCGTGACTTCGAAGCGCCTGGTGATGTGCTGGTCCACGTGCTGCCTCATGTGCCGCGCCCCCTTCCTTCCGGTCGTCGTCCGTCCTGGTGCTGTCTCCTTGCGTCTTCCCGGCCCACGCTATCGAACCTTTATTCGAACAAGGGCTTCACGCGCCCAACACCGCTCGTTCGAGTGACAACCCTCAAGGATTGGCGGCCCGGGCCCAGGGGAGATCTTCAGCGGGGCGCGGCGCGGGGGAAGCCGGTCGCGCGGAGGTCCCGGGAAGCTCGGGGTCCCGGCTCCTCCACAGGGGTCCGACGGGGAGGGACAAGGGAGGGGAAAGGCCGCCCCGGCGCCGTCGTAACGGCGCCGGGGCGGCCTCTCGTCCAGTGCGGTGGCCGATCGCCGGCGGGAGTCCTACCGCTTGGCGACGAAGACGTGCGAGGCGACGTCCGCGTCCAGCTCGGCGGCCTCGCCGCCGCTGCCGACCAGCACACCCCCGGGCGAGTTGGTCACGCTCACCACCGCGCCGGGCTGCACGCCGGCCCGCCGCAGGGTGTACATCACCTGAGCGTCGGTCTGGATCGGCTCGCCGATCCTGCGCACGACCACACTGGCCGCGACCGAGCCCGGCTTGAGGTCGTTCAGGCTCACCATGCCGTCCTCCAGGAACGGATCGGCCTGGCCCTCCTCGCCCAGCTCCTCAAGCCCCGGGATCGGGTTGCCGTACGGCGACTCCGTGGGGTGCTGCAGCAGTTCGAGCACCCGCCGCTCGACGGCCTCGCTCATCACGTGCTCCCAGCGACACGCCTCGGCGTGCACCTGCTCCCATTCGAGGCCGATCACGTCGACCAGCAGACACTCCGCGATGCGGTGCTTGCGCATCACGCGGGTGGCCGTGCGGCGGCCCTCCTCCGTCAGTTCCAGATGGCGGTCACCGGCCACGTGCAGCAGCCCGTCCCGCTCCATGCGCGCCACCGTCTGGGAGACCGTCGGGCCGCTCTGGTCGAGCCGCTCGGCGATTCGGGCGCGCATGGGGACCACACCCTCCTCCTCCAGCTCCAGGATGGTGCGGAGATACATCTCCGTCGTGTCGATCAGTCCGGACATGCGCGCCCCTCGTCAACTCGTGCGTGGCCCTGTGGACAATTGTGACGCATGGCACCGACAACCGGCCCCGCTGTGAGCACCCGCACCACTGGTGAACCCGGCACTTCGGGCGCCGGGCGGCCCGGGAAATCCGGGAAAGCGGCCCTGAGCGGGCACGGAGCGGCGACGGTGCCGCCCGGCCCGGCGCAGGGAACCCGCCACGACAGTTGTCATGAGCCGCCCCACGCGTCCACAGTGTGGACCATCGGGCGGCTCCGGGCCCCGCACATGACTTCTCCGGGATCCGCCACCGCCGGTTTCTTGACACCGGCCGCGCCCTGGCACCACGGTGATCCGCATGACTGAGCCCCGCGAGGACCTGGCCGACCGGTATTTCGACGCCGCGATCGGCTTGCTGCGCCGGGTGCGCGACGAGGAGGCGCCTGCCATCAAGGCCGCCGGGACCGCTGTCGCCGACGCCATCGCCTCCGGCGGGCGGGTCTTCGTCTTCGGCGCGGGACACTCCTCGCTGCCCGCCCAGGACGTCGTCTACCGGGCCGGCGGCCTCGCCCTGATCAACCTGCTGGCCGTGCCGGGAGTCGTCGGCGTGGACGTCATGCCCGCCACCCTGGGGAGCGCCCTGGAGCGGGTCGACGGCCTCGCGGGGGTGGTCCTCGACACCAGTCCGGTCCAGCGCGGCGACGTGCTGTTCGTGATCTCGCTGTCCGGCCGCAATTCGCTGCCGGTCGAGATGGCGCAGAACGGCCGGGCGCTCGGCCTGACCGTCATCGGGGTCACCTCGGTCGCCTATGCCGAGCAGACCACTTCGCGGCACGTGTCCGGCACCTTCCTCAAGGACCACTGCCACATCGTGCTCGACTCCAAGATCGCGGTCGGGGACGCCGAACTGTCCGACGACGCCATTCCCGCGCCGTTCGGCCCGGCGTCCACCGTTGTCACCAGCGCCCTGATGCAGGCGGTCGTCGCCACCGCCGCCACCGATCTGGCGGAGCGCGGCCTCACCCCGCCCATGCTGCGCTCGGGCAATGTGGACGGCGGCCACGACTGGAACGGCCGGATCTTCGAGCAGTACCGCGACCGGATCTTCTTCCGCCACTGACCGCGGCCGCGGGTCACCGCTCGCCCGCGAGCCCCGCCAGGTCCAGCGCCATCGCGACCCGCGCGGCCACATCCTCCGCATAGGCCGCGTCCGCGCGGTCGAACAGGCGGCGCCCCGGGCCGCGGAGAAAGGTCAGCGCCCCGACCGTACGGCCGCGGCTGCGCAGCACCGTGACCAGCCCGTGCACCGTCCCCGGCGGCCAGCGCCTGTCCGCGGCCCATTCGTCGATCCGCAATTCCGCGGCATTCTCCGCCGCGGGCCGGGCCCCGAAACTCGTCCGTACGGTGCCGGCCCTTTCGAGCGCCTGGAGCGCCGGGTGGGCGAGCGGGTAGCCCACCGGGATGCCGCTCTCCGCCGCGCCCGGCTCCAGCTCGCACGGGCCCGGCTCGCCCGTGGGGGTGGCCGCGATCCGTATCAGGCGTTCGGCGCCGTCGGCGAGGTCGAGCAGCGCGTGGTCGGCGAATCCGGCCAGCGCGAAGTCCAGGTGCAGCGCCGCCGCCTCCAGGGCGGTGCCGCATTCGGCCGCGGCACGGTCGGCGCGGTGGAGCTGCTGATAGCGGAACCTGACCTGTGCGCCGTCGGTCTCCACCGACTTCTGCCGGGTGATGTCGATGAACAGCCACCCGACGCCCAGCGGCACCGGTTCCTCACCGAGCGGCGAGCCGAGCCGGACGAATCCGCTGCGCCAGCAGCGGCGCTTGTTCTCCTGGTCCGCGCTCAGCGCCAGCCACAGGTCGGTGGTGGCGGGCGGTGCCCCCTCGGCGAGGACGTGCTGCAGGGCGTTCTCCAGCTCCTCCACGCCCAGGGTGAGCAGATCGCGCAGCGGGCGGCCCAGCAGCTCCTCCCGGCCGGTCTGGAGCAAGCGGGCGGCCTTCGCATTGACGACGGCCGGGCGCAGGTCCGCGTCTATCACCACCACGCCCCAGGACGCGTCCGTGAAGAGCGCCTCGCTGAGCGCGATGGAACGCTCGAGGTCGATCTGCACATGGACCTCGGAAAAGGCGCAGTAGGCCCCTGCGGGGCGCCCGTCAGCGCCCTGCACCACCGCGGACTGGGTGCGTACCAGCACCCGGCGTCCGTCCTTGGTCAGCAGGGCGAATTCGTGCACCTGGCGACCGGCGGAATCCATCACGCCCAGCAGCCTCTGCTCGGCCTCGGCCGCGTCGGAGGAACGCGCCGCCCATCCGGCGAAGCCGCGCCGCCCGACCGCGTCGTCCGCGCTCCAGCCGAGGATCCGGGCCGCCTCGGCATTCCAGTGCGTGATCACACCCGTGCGGTCGAAGGCGCACAGGCCCGCCTCCATGCCGTCGAGCAGCGCAGCGAGCAGCTGCTCGTCGCCCTCGTGCCTTACGGCGCCCGCCGGAGCCGGAACCTCTGCCGAGCCGCCGGTGTCGTCATCGCTGCTGCCGTCGCCCAGCGGTTTGGGTTGCGCATCGAAAGGCTGCACGTCACCACATTCAACCCCCGTGTGGGCTGCGTCACACGCTCTTTGCATAAATCGGTTGTGCTGTTCCCTGGCGTCTTCCTAATGTTGCGGCACACACGAAGGGAGGTGGTCTGAAGCATGAGTTGCAGTCGGACACGTGAGGTGACTGCGGGCTAGCTCCGCACGCTGGGCGTGCGCGATGCGCGCCAATCCCACGCAGTTCACCCGACCCGCGGGCTCGTCGGACTTGTCCGGCCGGTGCTCGGAGCCGCCAGGCTCCGGGGAGCAGCCCGCGGGTCGTTCGCGTTCACGCGCGGCAGGCGGCCCGCGGCAATGCGCCCGGCCCGGCCGCCGTACGCGATGGCCGCGGCAATATGCGACGGGGTACGCCGCAGCCCGCCGCCGTACGACGAAGGCGCCGCGCTACGGCGCCAGCCGCTCCACCGACCACCCGTCGGCCTCGCGTACATACCGCAGCCGGTCGTGCAGCCGGTTCTCCCGGCCCTGCCAGAATTCGACGGTGGCCGCCTCGACCCGGAAGCCGTCCCAGGACGGCGGCACCGGCACGGCGGCGCCCTCCGGCCAGCGGGCGGCCATCTCGGCGTAGCTCTTCTCCAGCACCGCCCGGGAGCCGACCACGCTGGACTGCTCGCTCGCCCATGCGCCGACCTGCGAGCCGTGCGGACGGCTGTGGAAATAGGCGGCGGTCTCCTCCGGCGACACCCTTGTGACGTCCCCGCTGATGATGACCTGGCGGGCGATGGGGTGCCACGGGAAGAGCAGCGAGGCCCGCGGGTTGGCGGCGAGCGCGCGGCCCTTGCGGGATTCGCGGTTGCTGAAGAAGACGAATCCGCGCGGGTCGTACGCCTTGAGCAGGACCGTGCGGGAGCTGGGCAGGCCGTTTGCGTCGGCGGTCGACAGCACCATGGCGTTGGGTTCCGTGATGACGCCCGCCTCGGTGGCGGCGACGGCGTCCGCGAACCAGCGGGCGAACTGGGCGTACGGTTCGGCCGCCAGGTCGTCCTCGGTGATACCGGTCGTCCGGTAGCGCTTGCGCATGGCGGCCGGGTCGGACCCGACCGGCTGGTCGTCATCTGGTTCTCGCACGCGTCCATCTTCCCAGCGCACGGGAGGTGCGCTGCACGCACGCGCCGGTCGCGCAGGTGTGCGGCATCTCACGCTTTCTGACATGTCCACATGCCGCGAGAATGGCTGGTCCGAATGGAGCAGGGTGCGCGCTCCGGTGACGGGGCATGACCGGAGAGCCGTACTGCCACGAGCATCGACCCCATCAAGAGGAGCCGCCGCATGTCCGACTTCGTACCCGGACTCGAAGGAGTCGTCGCGTTCGAGACGGAGATCGCCGAACCCGACAGGGAAGGCGGATCACTGCGCTACCGCGGTGTCGACATCGAGGAGCTGGTCGGGCATGTGAGCTTCGGCAATGTGTGGGGCCTACTGGTCGACGGGAGGTTCGACCCGGGGCTGCCGCCTGCCGAGCCGTTCCCGATCCCCGTGCACTCCGGTGACATCCGGGTGGACGTGCAGTCCGCGCTGGCCATGCTCGCCCCGGTCTGGGGGCTGCGCCCGCTGCTCGACATCGACGCGGACGAGGCCCGCGACGATCTCGCCCGGGCCGCGGTCATGGCGCTGTCCTATGTCGCCCAGTCCGCCCGCGGACAGGGGCTGCCGATGGTGCCGCAGCAGGAGATCGACAAGGCGCGGTCCATTACCGAGCGCTTCATGATCCGCTGGCGCGGCGAACCGGACCCGCGGCATGTCGCCGCGGTGGACGCGTACTGGACGTCGGCGGCCGAGCACGGCATGAACGCCTCGACCTTCACCGCCCGCGTCATCGCCTCCACCGGCGCCGATGTGGCCGCGGCCCTGTCCGGCGCCGTCGGCGCCATGTCGGGACCGCTGCACGGCGGCGCTCCGTCCCGCGTCCTCGGCATGATCGAGGAGATCGAGCGCACCGGCGACGCCAAGGCCTACGTGAAGGCCGCGCTCGACAGGGGCGAGCGCCTGATGGGCTTCGGCCACCGCGTCTACCGCGCCGAGGACCCGCGGGCCCGCGTCCTGCGCCGCACCGCCCGCGAACTGGGCGCACCGCGCTTCGAGGTGGCGGAGGCGCTGGAGAAGGCGGCGCTCGCCGAGCTGCACGAGCGGCGCCCGGACCGCGTCCTGGCCACGAACGTGGAATTCTGGGCCGCGATCGTGCTGGACTTCGCCGAGGTGCCCGCGCAGATGTTCACGTCGATGTTCACCTGCGCCCGTACGGCGGGCTGGTCGGCCCACATTCTGGAGCAGAAACGCACCGGCCGCCTGGTCCGCCCCTCGGCCCGCTACACCGGCCCCGGCACCCGCAGCCTGCACGACATCGAGGGGGATCCCACCGTCGCGTCCTGATCCGTCGGCCGCATACCCGGCGGGCTGGTCTCGCCGGGTATGCGGCCGCGGCACATGGCCGCGGATTGCGCACTCCCGCGCTCAGGGCGCCCGGGCGCTCCACGCCGTTCCGGCCGGCGGATCAACCGCCGTCCGGGCTCGCCGCATTGCCGCAGACTCCGTCGTCCGGTGCGCGGACCGTCCGTCAGGTGCCCCGGCGCTACCCGGCCGGACGGTCACCGCGTGCCCGGTCGTCCAGCCCCTCCGCGAGGACTTCGGCGAGGTGGCGCGCGGTCGGGCCGCCGGCGAGCTGGGCGATCTGGGTGCGGCAGGAGAAACCGTCCGCCAGCACGACCGCGTCCGGCCCGGCGGCTTCCAGCGCCGGCAGCAGCGCCTCCCGCGCACAGGCCGCCGACACCTCGTAGTGCCCTTCCTCGAAGCCGAAGTTGCCGGCGAGTCCGCAGCAGCCGCCGGTCAGCTCACCGGTCAGGCCCGCGCGTTGGCGCAGCCGGCGGTCGGCGGCGTCGCCGAGCACCGCGTGCTGGTGGCAGTGCGTCTGACCTACCGCCGTACGGTCCAGGCGCGGCGGGTCCCAGCCGGGCGCGTATTCCTCCAGCGCCTCGGCGAGGGTCCGCACCGAGGCGGCGAGCCGGGCGGCCCGCGGATCGCGGGCACCGAGCAGTTCCGGCAGGTCGGCGCGCAGGGCGGCGGCGCAGCTCGGTTCGAGCACGACCAGCGGCAGGCCCGCGTCGAGGACCGGCGCGAGCCGGTCGAGGGTGCGCCGCATGACGGTACGCGCGCGGTCGAGCTGACCGGTGGAGACCCAGGTCAGACCGCAGCAGACCGCGGCGGGCGGGATCGAGACGCGCAGTCCTGCCGCCCGCAGCACCCGCACCGCGGCGCGTCCGGCCTCGGGCGAGAGGTGGTCGGTGAAGGTGTCGGGCCACAGAACGACCGCGCGCGGCCCGGACGGCGAACCGCCGGAGGGGCCCCGCCGTCCCTCGTCCGTGTCGTCGGTGTCCCACCATCGAGTGAATGTCTCGGGCGCCAGTTCGGGCAGTTCGCGCTCATTCGCGATTCCGGCGATACGTTTCGCCAGCCAGGCGGTTGACCGAATCCTGCCAAGGAAATTGAACGGCCGGGCGAACTTTTGGGCGATATTCAGCCACACCGGGAGCCAGCCCATCGAGTAGTGCGCCCGCGGCCGCAGCCGCCCCCGATAGTGATGATGAAGGAATTCCGCTTTGTACGTGGCCATGTCCACCTCCACCGGGCAGTCCGACCGGCAGCCCTTGCAGGACAGGCACAGATCCAGTGCTTCCTTGACCTCCGGGGACTTCCAGCCGTCGGTGACGACCTCCCCCGCCAGCATCTCGTGCAGCAGTCTGGCCCGGCCGCGGGTGGAGTGCCGCTCCTCCCCGGTGACCCGGAACGACGGGCACATGACAGCCGAACCGGCGTCACCGACGTCCGCCGAGGTACGACATTTGGCCACTCCCACGCAGCGGCGGACGGCGGCAACGAAATCACCGCCGTCACCCGGATAAGTGAATTCCACATCGACGGGTCCTGAGGTGGCGGACGGCAGCGCCGCGAAGCGCAGGTTGCTATCAATGGGATCGGGACGCACGAGCGTTCCCGGATTCATCCCGCCGTCCGGATCCCAGAGATCCTTGAAATCTGAAAAGAGTGCGATCAGCTCCGGGCCGTACATCTTCGGCAGCAGTTCGGCGCGCGCCCGGCCGTCGCCGTGCTCGCCGGAGAGCGAGCCGCCGTGCGACACCACTAGGTCCGCGGCGGCCCCGGAGAAGCGGCGGAAGCGTGCGACGCCCGCCGGATCGACGAGGTCGAAGTCGATCCGTACATGCACGCATCCGTCGCCGAAGTGGCCGTAGGGCGCGCCGCGCAGCCCGTGATCGGCCAGCAGGGCCCGGAAGTCCCGCAGGTAGGCGCCCAGCCGGGCGGGAGGAACCGCGCAGTCCTCCCAGCCCGGCCATGCCTCGGTGCCGTCGGGCATGCGTGTGGCGGTGCCGGCCGCGTCCTCCCGGATCCGCCACAGGGCGCGCTGCCGCGCGGGGTCGGCGACGACGGCGTGACCGGTCACGCCGTCGGCCGCCCGGCAGATCTCCCGGGCCCGGGCCTGGGCCTGGGCCCGGCTGTCGCCGCCGGTCTCCACGAACAGCCAGGCACCGCCGCGGGGCAGTTCCGCCGCCGCGGCCTGCCCCACCAGGTCGGCGGCCATCCCCTCGACCGTCAACGGCCGCAGCGGCAAGAGCAGGTGGGCGGCCTGCGCCGCGGCGCTCTCGTCGGTGTAGCCGAGCACCGCGAGCGCCCGCGCACCCGGCGTGGGCACCAGCTCCACGGTCGCCTCGGTCAGGACGCCCAGCGTCCCCTCACTGCCGGTGAAGGCACGCGCCGCGTCCCTGCCGTGCTCGGGCAGCAGCCGGTCGAGAGCGTATCCGGAGATGCGGCGCGGCAGCTGCGGGAAGCCGGTGCGCAGCAACGCCAGATTGCCGTCCGCCAGCCCGGCGAGCCCGTCCCGCAGCCGGTCCGGCAGACCGGCACCGCCGGCAGGGGCGCCGAGCCGGGTTGCCTCGCCGCGGTAGGTGAGGACGTCCAGCGCGCGCACGTTGTCGGCGGTGGTCCCCCAGGCCACCGAGTGCGAGCCGCACGCGTTGTTGCCGATCATGCCGCCGAGGGTGCAGCGGCTGTGGGTGGACGGGTCGGGCCCGAAGGTCAGGCCGTGCGGGGCGGCGGCCCGCCGCAGATCGTCGAGCACCAGGCCGGGCTGTACCCGGGCGGTCCGCGCGTCGGCGTCGATCTCCAGCAGCCGGTTCATGTGCCGGGTGAAGTCCATGACGACGCCGGTGCCGATGGCCTGCCCGGCGATCGACGTCCCGCCGCCCCGCGCGGTCACCGGCACGCCGTACTCACGGCACACTCCGAGCGCCGCGGCCACGTCCGCCGCGTCCACGGGCGCCACCACCCCCAGCGGCACCTTGCGGTAGTTGGACGCGTCCATCGTCATCACCGCCCGCGCCCCCGCGTCCCATTCGACCGCCCCGCGCACGGCCCCCCGCAGCGCCCGCTCCACCTCGCCGACCCGAGCATCCGTCATACCCATCACCTTGCCCGACCCCCCGCTCCTGGGCGCCCCGGCACGAGAAACCGCGCGACGTGGTGGACGAAGCCGCGGCCGGCAATCCGCCCCGTCCAAGGTCACGGACGGGGCGTCTCACCGGATGGAACGCCCGCGGAAACGGCCCCGTAACGGGCTACGCTGCGCTCGTGGCCGATATCCAGATTCCCGCTGACATCAAGCCCGCCGACGGTCGATTCGGGTCGGGCCCCTCCAAGGTGCGGACGCAGGCGCTCGACGCCCTGGCCGCCACCGGGACGTCCCTGCTCGGCACCTCCCATCGGCAGGCGCCGGTGAAGAACCTGGTCGGACAGGTCCGCGAGGGCGTCAAGCAGCTGTTCTCCCTGCCGGACGGCTACGAGGTGGTGCTCGGCAACGGCGGGTCCACCGCGTTCTGGGACATCGCGACCCACGGCCTGATCGGCAACAAGTCCCAGCACCTGTCCTTCGGTGAGTTCTCGTCGAAGTTCGCCAAGGCGTCCCAGCTCGCGCCGTGGCTGGACGAGCCGACGATCGTCAAGTCCGAGCCCGGCACCCACCCGGAGCCGGCCGCCGAAGCAGGCGTGGACGTCTACGCCCTGACGCACAACGAGACGTCGACGGGTGTCGCCGCTCCGATCCGCCGGGTCGCGGGCGCGGACGCCGGGGCCCTGGTCCTGGTGGACGCCACCTCGGGCGCGGGCGGCCTGCCGGTCGACATCGCGGAGACCGACGTCTACTACTTCGCGCCGCAGAAGTCCTTCGCGGCCGACGGCGGCCTGTGGATCGCCGCGTTCTCCCCCGCCGCTCTGGAGCGCGCCGCATCGATCGCCGCCTCCGGCCGGCACATCCCGGCGTTCTTCGACCTGCCGACCGCGATCGACAACTCGCAGAAGAACCAGACGTACAACACCCCCGCGCTGACCACCCTCTTCCTGCTCAAGGAGCAGCTGGAGTGGATCAACGGGCAGGGCGGCCTGAGCTGGGCCACCGAGCGCACCGCCGACTCGTCGTCGCGGCTGTACGGCTGGGCCGAGAAGGCGTCCTACGCGACGCCGTTCGTGACGGACCCGGCGCAGCGTTCGCAGGTCGTCGGCACCATCGACTTCGAGGACGGGATCGACGCCGCCGCGGTGGCAAAGGTGCTGCGGGCGAACGGCATCGTGGACACCGAGCCCTACCGCAAGCTGGGCCGCAACCAGCTGCGGGTGGCGATGTTCCCGGCCGTCGACCCGGCCGACGTCGAGGCGCTGACCGCCAGCATCGACTACGTCATCGGCCGGCTCTGACCGGCTGACCGGCCCGCACCGCACCGCACCGGCCCCGCCGCCGGGCCTCAGGCCCGGCGGCGGCGTATCGCCCGGCGCAGGCCGAGGCCCAGCACGCCGACGAGCGCGAGCGCCCCGAAGCCCAGCGTTTTGCCATTGCCGCCACCGGACGACGGCGGCGGGTCCTGGGCCGCCGCACCGCCCTGGCCTTTTCCGCCCCCCTGCGTGCCCCCGGCGCCCTTCGTTGTGCCGGCAGAGGCGGCCGGCACGCTGTCGGGCAGTTCCGCGCCGGACAGCGGCGCTCGCCACACCTGGCTGCTCCTGCCCTCACTGCCGTACATCAGCGCCCTGCCGTCCGGCGTGAAGGTCACCGCCTCGCCCTGCCGCTGCATGGGCACGGTGAGGTCGGTGAGCTTGTGCGGGGCGCCGCCGACCCAGCGGTATTCGGCGGCCCAGAAATAGCCGCGCAGCACCAGGCGGCTGCCGTCGGGCGAGAACGCCCCGTCGGTCACCCACGGCACATCGGCGATCCGGCGGAAGACGTTGACGCCGTGGGTGCTCAGCTCGGCCGGACCGCGGTAGAGGCCGCCGCCGTCCTCGTTCTTGCTGGCGATGTAGACCCGGCCGGTCTTCGGCTGCACCATCAGCGCCTCGGCATTGCGCGGCCCGGCGTCGTAGCGGACGGTGTAGCGGGTGACGTCCACGGTCTGGTCTTGCAGCCGGGCGGGCTCGTGGAAGCGGTAGATCCACACCTCGTGCCAGGCGCCGCCGAGATTGTCGCCGATGTCGCCGACGTAGAGGTCGCCGTTCGGGCCGAGTGATATGGCCTCGACGTCCCGGGGGTGAATGCCGCGCATCGTCACCCTGGCGACGGTCTTGCCGGTGGCCGAGTCGACGGCGTAGACGTAGGGGCCGTCGCTGCTGTCGTTGTGCGTCCAGTACACACCGGGGTGCAGGTGGCTGGCGGCCAGGCCGCTGGACTCGGTGATGCGGGGGTCGGTGATCGTGAAGGCCGTGGACGGCCCGGCGTCCGCGGCGGCGGGCAGCGCGCAGCCCCAGGCCAGGGCGAGGGCGGCGCAGGCGGCGGCTGTCGGGAGGTGGACGCGCATGCCCCCCAGTGTCCCCGGTCGGCGGGCGGTCGGGGATGATGCCCGGCATGCGTTACCTCTTCGTCGGGGACTCCATGACCGTTGGCGCCGCCGGCGACTACACCTGGCGCTACCGGATGTGGCAGCACCTGTGCACGCTAGGCGAGCCCTTCTCCGTGGTCGGCCCGCGCGACGGGCTCTACGAGCCGGCGGCGGACGCCGCGGTGTCCGCCGACTACGCCGACCCGTCGTTCCCGCCGCGCGCCAGGCGCCATCTGGCGGGCTGGGGTGAGGGCTGGACGCACCTGGCGCCGGTGATCGGCGACGTCGTCCGCGAGCACCGGCCCGACGTGCTGCTGGTGTCGCTCGGCCTGATCGACCTCGGCTTCTACACCGACGCCGGGCAGACCGCCGCCAATGTGAAGCGCTTCATCACCACGGCCCGTACCGCGGCGCCGCGGCTGCGGATGGTGCTGCTGCCGGTGATCCCCAACACCCGCGCCGACCTGGACCCGGGCTTCGCCGACCAGTGCGCCGAGCTGAACGCCCTGATGGCCAAGGCGGTCGCCGACCACGACTCGCCCACCTCGCCCCTGCTGATGGCCTCACGCCCCGAGGGCTACGACATCCTGCTCCACACCTACGACGGCACCCATCCCAACGCGGCAGGGGAGCACAAGTTGGCGGCGGCCTTCGCCGACGCCATGTACCAGGCCTGGGACATCGGGACGCCTTACGCCGGGTGCTGACGCCGTTCGTGCCGACCGCCGCCATGTCCTCTTGATTCGAGCGCACTCGAAGGGCTTGGCTGGAAGCCATGGAGTACACACAGCTCGGACGTACGGGTCTCAAGGTCAGCCGTCTGGTGCTCGGCACCATGAACTTCGGTCCGCTGACCGATGAGGCGGACAGCCACGCGATCATGGACGCGGCGCTCAGCGCGGGCGTCAACTTCTTCGACACGGCCAACGTCTACGGCTGGGGCGAGAACAAGGGCCGCACCGAGGAGATCGTCGGCAGCTGGTTCGCCAAGGGCGGCGCCCGCCGCGACAAGACCGTGCTGGCCACCAAGGTCTACGGCAGCATGGCCGCCGAGGGCGATCCCTGGCCCAACCAGGACAAGCTCTCCGCCCTGAACATCCGCCGGGCGGTGGACGCCAGCCTCAAGCGGCTGGGCACCGACTACATCGACCTGTACCAGTTCCACCACGTCGACCGGGACACCCCCTGGGACGAGATCTGGCAGGCCATCGACGTCCTGGTCACCCAGGGCAAGATCCTCTACGCCGGGTCGAGCAACTTCGCCGGCTGGCACATCGCCCAGGCCAACGAGGCCGCCAGGCGCCGCGGCTCGCTCGGGCTGACCTCCGAGCAGTGCCTGTACAACCTGGCGGAGCGGCGCGCGGAGATGGAGGTGGTCCCGGCGGCGCAGCACTACGGCCTCGGCGTCATCCCGTGGTCGCCGCTGAACGGCGGTCTGCTGGGCGGTGTGCTGCGCAAGCAGCGCGAGGGCGGCGGGTCGCGCTCGGTCGGCGGACGGGCCGCCGACGCGCTGGCCGACCAGGCGCAGCGCGCCAAGATCGAGGCGTACGAGGACCTGTGCGACAAGCACGGGCTGCAGCCGGGCGATGTGGGCCTGGCGTGGCTGCTCACCCGCCCCGGCGTGACCGGGCCGATCGTCGGCCCGCGCACCGCCGACCAGCTGGAGTCCGCGCTGCGGGCGGTGGAGCTGGAGCTGTCCGGGGAATTCCTGGCGGCCCTGGAAGACATCTTCCCCGGCCCGGGTCCGTCCCCCGAGGCCTTCGCCTGGTAGCGGCGCCCGGCCTGCCGGTCGGCCGTACCAGGGGTCGCCGCCGCGGTCAGCGCACCGCGGCGGCGACGACCACCACGACGAGCATCAGGACGAAGGCGGCGGTCATCACACGGGTACGGGTCTTGGGGTCCACCCTCCGAGGTTAACCGGCCGCGGCCGGTGCCCCGTGCCCGGGCACCGGGGCGGCGGGCCCGCCCAGCGGCCAGGCGTCCACCACGGTGTAGACCGGCTGGGCCCCTGGCACCCCGGAGCGCGGCAATGTACTGGCGACCAGGCTGAGGGTGTCCGCGGTCCACGATGTGCCGCGGAAGCCGGTGAGCGCGGCGGCGAAGGGGCGCAGGTCGACGGGCGCGTTCTTCGGGGCGCGGGCCAGCGTCAGATGCGGCCGGAAGCCGTGCTCCTCGTCGCTGGGCGCTCCGGCCCTGCGCGCCGCCGCCCGTACGGTGTCGGCGAGGCCGCCCAGTTCCCGCAGGTCGCCTTCCGCGCCCGTCCACAGCGCCCGGTCGCCGAAGCGCCCGCCGCCGGCCGTACGCAGCGCGCAGGGCTCGTGGCGGTAGGCGGCGCGGGCGAGCCGTTCGCCGAGGTCCGGGCGCACGGCGTCCGGCACCTCACCGAGAAAAGCCAGGGTGTAGTGCCAGCCGGCGGGTGCCGTCCAGCGCAGTTGGCGGGCGCCGGGCAGCCGGTGCAGCCCGTCCAGCGCCGCGGCCAGCCCGGTGACCGCGGCGGGTGGCGGCAGCACCGCCACGAACAGCCTCATACGGCCGGGGTCAGCCGTGGCGCGGCCTCGTCGGTACCGCTCCCGCCGGAGCCGGAGCCGGAGCCGGAGCCCGAACCAGCGCCGGAGCCGGAACCCGGATCCGAGCCCGCGACCGGGTCCGGCCCGCCCTCGTGGGGCACGCGGGCACCGTCCGACGTCGCCGTGTCGTCGTCGGCGGAGGCGGAGGCGGAGGCGGAGGCGGGCAGGGCCTGCCGGCCGGCGCGGGGGACGAAGGAGACCAGCGGCCGGCCATTGTGGCGCCGGAGGTCGAGCCGGGGGCGCAGACCTGCCGCCCTGGCCAGTACGAGGCCGACCGTGACGGCCGCGGCGGCGGAGATCAGGCCGCCGGACAGGAAGCCGACCCGGGCGCCGTAGGTGTCGGTGACCCAGCCCATGACCGGGCCGCCGATGGGGGTGCCGCCGACGAAGACCATCATGTACAGGCTCATCACCCGGCCGCGCATGACGGGCTCGGTGGCGAGCTGCACGGTGGCGTTCGCGGTGGTGTTGAAGGTCAGCCCGAAGATGCCGATCGGCACCAGCAGCAGGGCGAACAGCCAGAAGACCGGCGCGACGGCCGCGGCGCCCTCCAGCAGGCCGAAGACCGCGGCGGCGGCCACCAGCATCCGCAGCCGGGTGCGGCTGCGCCGGGCGGCGAGCAGCGCGCCGAGCAGGGAGCCGGCGGCCATCAGGGTGTTGAGCAGGCCGTAGGTGCCGGCGCCGCTGTCGAAGACCTTGTTGGCGAAGGCGGACAGCCAGATCGGGAAGTTGAAGCCGAAGGTGCCGATGAAGCCGACCAGCACGATCGGCCAGATCAGCTCGGGCTTGCCCGCGACGTAGTGCAGGCCCTCGCGGAGCTGGCCCTTGCCGCGCGGCGCCCGCTCGATCTTGTGCAGTTCCGCGGTGCGCATCAGCAGCAGGCCGGCCAGCGGGGCCATGAAGGACAGGCCGTTGATCAGGAAGGCCCAGCCGCTGCCGACCGCGGTGATCAGCACACCGGCGACGGCCGGGCCGACCAGCCGGGCGGCTTGGAAGTTGGCGGCGTTCAGGGAGACGGCGTTGCGCATCACGTCGGGGCCGACCATCTCGGCCACGAAGGTCTGCCGGGTGGGGTTGTCCACGACGGTGACGACGCCGAGCAGGAAGGCGATCGTGTAGACGTGCCAGACCTGGACGACGCCGCCCAGGGTCAGCCCGGCCAGCAGCAGGCCGAGCACGCCGAGCGCGGCCTGGGTGCACAGCAGGATCTGCCGCTTGGGGTAGCGGTCGGCGAGCACTCCGCCGTAGAGGCCGAAGAGCAGCATCGGCAGGAACTGCAGCGCGGTGGTGATGCCCACCGCGAACGAGGATCCGGTGATGCTGAGCACCAGCCAGTCCTGGGCTATTCGCGACATCCAGGTGCCGGTGTTGGACACCACGGCGCCGGTCGCGAAGAGCCGGTAGTTGCGGATCTTGAGCGAGCTGAAGGTGCCCGTCCTCTTGTCCGCGGGACGGTCAGGTTCGGTTGCGGTGTCCGGTCCGGCTGCCGAACTCAATCGGTACTCGCCTCCCCCTCGTCGGGTCCTGGTGTTCGGGTCACAGGTGCGCGAGCTTTTCGAGGACGGGAGCCGCCTGGCGCATCACGGCCAGTTCCTCCTCCGTGAGGCCTTCGGCGAGCTTGGCCAGCCAGGCGTTCCGCTTGGCGCGGCTCTCGATGAGGATCGCCTCAGCCTGTTCCGTGCGGCTCACCACGACCTGGCGGCGGTCGTCGGGGTGCGGTTCCCTGCGGACGAGCCCCTTGGCCTCCAGCATCGCCACGATGCGGGTCATCGACGGGGGCTGCACATGCTCCTTGCGGGCCAGCTCCCCCGGGGTGGCGGAGCCGCAGCGGGTCAGGGTGCCCAGCACCGACATCTCGGTCGGGCTGAGCGTCTCGTCGACGCGCTGGTGGCGCAGACGGCGGGAGAGCCGCATCACTGCGCCCCGCAGCTCGTTCACTGCGGTGCGGTCGCCCTCGGACAGTTCGGTCACGTTCTTTAGTCTAGCTCATTAGCTAGCCTAAGTACACTCTGCACGCACCCCCCGCCTGGGAGACCCCGGCC